>DASQGM010000001.1:0-2307 GCA_035632615.1 bacterium
CGCCAACGTCGTGCTGGGCTACCTCGACCCCGGGTACTTCCTCGGAGGCGCCATGCCGCTCGACGCCCGCGCGGCCCACCGCGCGATCGAGCAACGCCTGGCCGGCCGGTTGGGGTTGTCGACGGTGGAGGCCGCGCGCGGGATCTACGAGGTCGTCAATCAGAACATGATCTCGGCGACGAAGGTGCACATCGCCGAGCGCGGCGAGGACCCGCGCAAGTTCTACCTCGTGGCGTTCGGCGGCGCCGGGCCCGCGCACGCGTACGAGCTCGCGCGGGCGCTTCGCATGAAGGGCGTGGTGGTCCCCCCCAATGCCGGCAACACGTCCGCGGTGGGGTTGGTGACGACCGCGGCGTCCTTCGATTTCGCGAGGTCGTTCGTGATGCGGCTCGACCGCGTCGAGTGGAGCGGGCTCCGGGCAGTGTTCGACCCGATGGTCGCGGAGGGGCGGGCTCAGCTCGCCGACGCCGGGGTGGACCTGCACGGCCCGGGCGTGGAGGTCACGCGCCGCCTGGACCTCCGGCACAAGGGGCAGGGCTACGAGGTCACCGTCGATATCCCGGACGACCTCTACGGGCGGGCGTCCGTGGAGGAGTTGGTCGGGCTCTTCTACGACCGGTACGAGGACAAGTACGGGCACGCCCACCGGAACCTGCCCGTCGAGCTTATCACGTGCCGGACCACGGTGAGCGGGCCGGCGCCCCGGGTGCCGCTCCCGCCGGCCCCCGCCGCGGCGGAGCCCCTGGAGCGCGCGGCCAAGGGCACGCGTCCCGTCTACTTCCCGGAGACCAGCGGGTACGTCGACACGCCGGTGTTCGATCGCTACCGGCTGAGCCGCGGCGCGTCGTTCACGGGGCCGGCCGTGATCGAGGAGCGGGAGTGTACCGTGATCGCGGGACCCGGCTGCGCCGTGCGCGTCGACCAGTACGGCAACCTGTTCCTCGACCTGGCCCGTTGAGATGGCACCCCACGACGCCCGATCCGGAGGTCCGGACCGCATGACCCGAACCGCGGAGTTGGATCCGATCACCGTCGAAGTGCAGTGGAACCGTCTGATCTCGATCATGGACGAGGTCGACGTCGCGCTCGTCCGGACGTCGTTCTCCACGATCGTTGGCGAGAGCCGGGACTTCGCCGTGATCATGCTCGATCGGAACGGGCGGAGCTTGGCGCAGTCGCAGCTCAGCTCGCCGGCGTTTACCTGTCACCTCCCGATCACGGCGAAGCACCTGCTGCAGGCGTTTCCCAGGGACACGCTTGTGCCCGGCGACGTGCTGATCACGAACGACCCCTGGATCGGGACGGGCCACCTGCCGGACCTCTCGATCCTCACGCCGACCTTTCGGGGGACGGAGGTGGTCGCGTTCCTCGCGTGCGCCGCCCACGTCGCCGACATCGGTGGGCGGCTGGACTACTTCGATGCGCGCGACCTGTACGAGGAGGGCCTACGCATCCCACCGAGCAAGCTGTTCGAGGCCGGGGTCCCGAACGAGCAGCTGTTCCGCATGATCGCGGCCAACGTACGCGTGCCCGACATGGTCGTCGGCGACATCCACGCGATCGTGAGCGCCGAACGCCTGGGCACGGAGCGACTGGCGGAGTTCATGAACGACTACGGCGGCCCGGCGGCGTTCGACGAGCTCGGTGAGGAAATCCTGCGGCGCTCGGAGCGGGCGATGCGGGACGCGCTGCGCGCGCTTCCCGACGGCGAGTGGGAGTACGGGCTCGACGCGGACGGGCTGCGAACGCCGTTGCACATCCAGGTAAAGGTCACGAAGCGGGCGGACGAGATCCACTTCGACTACACTGGGTCGTCCCCGCAGTTTGCCGACGCGTCGATCAACTGCGTGATGAACTGCACGTTCGCGGACACGTTCTATCCGCTGAAGTGCAGCCTGACCCCGGACGTGCCCAACAACGAAGGGCTGTTCCGACCGCTCTCGATCCACGCGCCTGAGGGGAGCGTGCTCAACACCACATTCCCGAGCGCGGTGAAGTCCCGGTCCAAAACGAGTTTTCACATCCACACGGCGATCTACGGCGCGCTGGCCCGGGCGATGGGGGACCGCATCCAGTCCGGGAGCGGTTCGTTCTGGGCGGTGACCCTCCACGGGTTCCATCCCGACGGGACGCCGTTCAACGTGCACGTGCTGCCGAACGGCGGCAAGGGTGCCACGGCCCGGACGGACGGGCTGCCGACGATCGCGTTCCCGTACAACGGCACCGTGACGCCCACCGAGATCGTGGAAAATCAGGCGCCGGTCGTCATCGAGTACAAGCGGTTGGTGCGGGACTCGGGCGGCGCCG
>DASQGM010000002.1:0-8889 GCA_035632615.1 bacterium
TTCGACGAGCTCACCGACGATCTGTTCCTGGAGGACGTCAACGAGCCGTCCGCCGCGGCGTCCGCGCCCCCGGGGAATTGACCGCGCGGCATGAGCATCCGCTCCGGGAGCCGGGACGTGCGACGGGCGATCTCGGGCGGCACCGTCGTCACGTGTGACGAACAGGATCGCATCCACAACGACGGCTTGGTCGTCTGGCAAGGCGGCCAGATCGTCTATGTGGGACGCCGCGACGGGTATGCACGTTCGCGGGACGAGGAGTGGTTCGACGCCTCCGGACACTACGTGCTACCCGGACTGATCAATCTCCACACGCACACGGTGATGACGGCCCTGCGAGGGCTCATCGACGACGTCCCCGCCAGCGCATGGCTCCCCCGGGCGCTGGAGCTGGAATCGAGGATGTCCCTTGACGACCGCTACTGGTCGTCCCTGGGGGGAGCGTGGGAACTGCTGCGGCGAGGCGTGACGTTCATCGCCGACCGCGGATCGGGCATGGCGAAGGCTTCACAGGCGCTCTGGGAGAGCGGGATCCGCGCCGTCGTGACCCAGACCCTGACGGATCAGGCTGGGGACCGCGCCTGGTCCGAATCTGAGGACGTGCTGGACCGCTGGGGCACTAGCGCGACGAGCCGGATCTTCGCGGGACTGGGCCCCCACGCCACCGACACCTGCGGCGACGCCCTGCTCGCCAGGGTTCGAGCCCGAACGGAACAACTCGGAGCGCTGACGTTCATCCACGTGGCGCAATCCCGCGACGAGGTCGCCGCGGCGCGCCGGAGAGGCGACGACGGATGCGTGCACCTCCTGCACCGCCTGGGATTGCTGGGCCCGCGCGTCGTCGCCGCGCACTGCACGTACCTGGAACCCGGAGAATTGGAGCTCCTGACGCGGACCCGCACGGTCATCGCCCACTGCCCCGTCAGCAACGCCAAGATCGAGGGCGCCGTGGCTCCCGGATGGCAACTGTGGAAGGCCGGGGCGCAAGTTGGGCTGGGAACCGACTGCGTCGCGAGCAACAACGCCATGGACCCGTGGTTTGACCTCAAGTTCGCCGCCCTCTATCACAAGGCCGCGGCGGGCGACCCGCAAGCGCTGCCGTGTCGGACCGCCTTGTCCTGGGTCACGCACGGGGCCGCACGCAGTCTTGGCCTAGGCGGTGACATCGGCGTCTTGTCGGTTGGCGCCCGAGCTGACATCGTCACGCTGCGGGGCGACGCGCCCAACGCGGTGCCGGCACCGCTGGACCCGTGCTCGCACCTAGTCTACTCCGCGTCGGGCGGCGACGTCGACACCGTCGTGATCGACGGCCATCTCGTCCTGGAGCACGGCGCGCCGCCGCACTTGGACACCGAGCGCATCCGCCACGAACTGTCCCGGATCAGAGCGATGCTTGTGGCCTAGCGCGGACGCGTGGTCGGCGCCGAGGGAACCTTCCGGTGCCAAGTCGTCACGATGTATACTGAGGGAAAATCACTCAGGGCCCCACCACGGTGTTTAGGACGGCCTAATGTTTCTCACGCGGGGCGCGACCCGCAACCCGGTCTTTGTCCTCATGGCCAGCATCGCGGTGGTGGTGCTCAGCCAGATCGCTGTCTCGCGCCTGCCCACGGATCTCTTCCCGAGGATCTCCATCCCGGCGATGACGGTGGTCACGAACTACCGCGGGGCAAGCCCGGAGGCGGTCGAACGCACCGTCACCTATCCGATTGAGCAGGCCCTCACCCGAGTGGCCGGAGTCCAGCAGATCCTCTCCAGCACGGGCGAAGGGCTCAGCGACATCGACGTATGGTTCGACTGGGGGACGGACCTCAACACCGCCGAGGTGGAGGTCATCCAGAACGTCCAGCGGGTGATGCGCGTTCTGCCGCCGGGGGTGAGCCAACCGTTCGTTCGCAAGTTCGACGTCTCTAACATCCCGGTCGCGCAGGTGGTCGTGGGCGGCGGGGGCCTCGATGCACGGCGGTTGTACGATCTCGCGTTCAACACCATTGAGCCCCAGCTCGAGCGACTCCCCGGGGTGTCCCAGGCCGCCGTCGACGGCGGCCTGATCCGCCAGTTCAACGTCAGCGTCGACCCGCATAAACTGGAGGCCACGGGGCTCACCCTCCAGAACGTGCAGAACGCCATCACCCAGTACAATGCGCTGATCCCGGCCGGAAGCCTCCGCAACGAGCGGATCGACTACCAACTGAACGTGCCCACGCTGCTGCAGAGCGTTCCCGCGATCCGGGACGTCGTCGTCACGACCCGCCACGGCGTCCCGGTGCACATCCGGGACGTGGCGGAGGTGGCGGACGCGGCCGGCGACCAGACCCAGGTCGTCCACGTCGACGGCAGGCCGGGCGTGATCCTCTCCGTCCTGCGGCAGCCGGACGGCAACGCCATCCAGACGGTCACCGCCCTGCGCGCCGCGCTCCCGCACTTGACGGGAGTGCCCCCCGGGGTGACCCTGTCCGTGAGCTTCGACCAGTCGCGCTACATCAGGGCGGCGATCAATACCCTGGACCACGAAGCGATCATCGGCGCGCTTCTGACGTTCCTGGTCGTGCTGATCTTCCTCCGGAGCCTGTGGAGCCTGTTCATCGTCGGCCTCGGGATCCCCCTGTCCGTCGCGAGCGCGCTCCTCCTCCTCTACTTCACGGGCCAGACCCTCAACGTCTTCACGCTCGGCGGGCTCACGCTCGCAATGGGGCGGCTGGTCGATGACGCGATCGTGGTGCGGGAGAACATCACGCGCCACCTCATGGTCCCCGGGCGGACCGTGCTCGAGGCGGTCCTGACGGCGACCGAGGAGGTCGGCCTCCCGGTCCTGGCGTCCACCGCGACGACGATCGCCGTGTTCTTCCCGGTGGTCTTCCTGAGCGGGATCGCCCAGCGTCTCTTTGCGCCGATGGCCATGATCATCGTCTTCGCCCTCGCCGCATCGTATCTGGTGTCCATGACGATCGATCCGGTGCTCAGCACGAAGTTGCTCCGCGTGGCCGGCACGAAGCCGGCGCCGGAGGGCACGGGGCCCGTCGCCCGCTTCAACCGGTGGAGCGAAGGGTTGATGGAGCGTCTCGACGACGGCTATCAGAAGTCCCTGGGGTGGACGCTGCGGCATCGCGCGATCGTCCTCGCCGGAATCGCCGCCCTGTTCGTCATTTCCCTGGTCGCAGCCCGCGGGATCGGCACGGAGTTCTTCCCCGTGATCGACGAGAGCCAGTTCCAGATCAACCTCGAGGTCCCCCAGGGGACGGCGGTGCAGGTGACGTCGGGCGTCGCCGAGCAGGTGGCCGGTCTCATCCGCAAGACGATCCCCGGGCGGGACCTGATCACCATCTACACCAACTCCGGGCTTCCCGCGGCCGGCAGTGGATTCGGCGGGAACGCGGGCCCGAACGACGCGAGCGTGCAAGTGCGATTGGTGCCGCCGAGCCAGCGGCGGCAGTCGACCGAGCAGATGGCGAACGCCGTCCGGAGGCGCCTCCAAGGACTGTTCCCCGGCGTTCAAATGTTCGTGCGGACCGGAGGGCTGCAGAACCGGATCCTGAACTTTGGCTCCGCCGCGCCGATCGATGTCCAGCTCCTGGGGTTCAACCAGCAAGTCGGCGCGCGGTTCGCGCAGGAGATCGCGGGTGCCGTGACGGCGGTCCCGGGCACCGCGGACGTGCGGATCCAGCCCCGAGGCGAACAGCCCGACTTCACGATCAACGTCGACCAGGAAAAAGCGGCTCAGCTCGGGCTCTCGTCCACGGTCGTCGCGAACGCGGTGAACACCGCGATGTCGGGGAACGTGGGGACGGCCAGCCAGTTCATCGACCCGATCACCGGGAATGAATACAACATCGTCGTGGCGCTGATGAATCGGTACCGGACGCACATCGAAGACCTGCAGAACGTTCCGCTGGCGGTCCTCGCGGACCCGACGCCGGGCGTGGCGGCGGGGACGGGGCCGCTCGTCCCGATCCGCCTGCAAGACGTCGCGCGGATCTCGCTCGGCAGCGTGCCCCTGCAAATCAACCGGAAGAACGAACAACGGGTGATCGACATCACGGCGAACGTCGTGGACCGGCCGCTCGGCGCGGTGTCTCAGGAGCTCACGGACCGCTTGAACGCGCTGCCGTTCCCGGCGGGGTTCACCTACCACATGGCCGGACAGACCGAGCAGCAGGGCGGCGCGTTCAGCAGCCTGGGGCTCGCGATGGTGTTGGCTCTGATGCTCGTCTACATGATCATGGCCTCGCAGTTTCAATCGCTGGTGGACCCCTTCGTGATCATGTTCACGGTCCCGATCGGGATCATCGGAGTGATCTGGATGCTCCTGCTGACGCACACGACCCTCTCGATCATGTCGTTCATGGGGACGATCATGATGGTCGGCATCGTCGTCTCGAACGGGATCCTGCTGGTCGATTACGCGAACAAGCTGCAGGACCGGGGACTGGCGCTCCGCGACGCGGTGCTGACGGCGGGGCGGACGCGGTTGCGGCCGATCCTCATGACCGCGGCGGCGACCATTCTCGGGATGATCCCGATGGCCGTCGGGTTCGGCGAAGGCGCCGAGACGAACATGCCCCTGGCGCGCGCGGTGATCGGCGGGCTCACCGTGTCGACGGCCCTGACCCTGCTGTTGATCCCGTGCCTCTACGTGATCTTCGAAGAACGGTTGCCGCGCCGATCGCACAAGCCCTCGTGACCGCCAAGGCTGAAGGCGCGGCCCGTGGCGAAGGGAGGCTCTGGATGACCGTGCAGCCCCGGGCGCACACGCGTCCCCTGCTCGAGCGGTTGGCCGCCGACGGCGCGGTGCTGTGCGCCGAGGGTTATCTCTTCGAGCTCGAGCGGCGGGGCTATCTTCAGGCCGGCGCGTACGTCCCGGAGGTCGTCCTCGACCACCCCGAGGTGGTGGCGCAGTTGCACCGGGAGTTCGTGCGGGCGGGCAGCGACGTCGTCGAAGCGTTCACGTACTACGGTCACCGCGAGAAGCTCCGGCTCATCGGCAAGGAGGCCCGGCTCGAAGCCCTGCAACGCAACGCCCTGTCGATCGCTAAGACGGTCGCGGCGGAGAGCACGGGTGAACCGCCCCTCGTCGCGGGCAACATCTCGAACACGACGATCTACGTCCCCGGCGACGCCGCGGTCGCCGCGGAGGCGCGTGCGATGTTCGACGAGCAGGTGGCGTGGGCCGCGGACGCGCGCGTTGACATGGTGATCGCCGAGACCTTCTCCTACCATGGCGAGGCGATGCTCGCGCTGGAGGCGATCAGGCGGGCGGGCCTGCCGGCGGTCGTCACGCTCGCCGTGCACCTGGACGGGCTGCGTGACGAGGTGCCGCTCGAGGAGAGCGTCCGCTCGCTCGAACAGGCGGGGGTGGATGTGGTGGGTCTCAACTGCGCCCGCGGCCCCGCGACGATGCTCCCGTTGCTGCGCGTCGTCCGCAACGCCGTCTCGTGCCACGTGGCCGGGCTGCCCGTGCCCTACCGGACGACCCCGGACCACGCGACATTTCAGTCGCTGCAGGACCCGGCGTGTGACAGCCTGCCGACTCAGCGCCCCTTCCCGGTTGCCCTCGACCCCTTCACCTGCAACCGCTACGAAATGGCGGCGTTCGCCCGAGCGGCGTACGACCTCGGGGTCCGCTACATCGGGGTCTGCTGCGGCGGCGCGCCGCACCACGTGCGGGCGATGGCGGAGGCGTTGGGGCGCAGTCCCGAGGCCAGCCGCTACTCGCCGGACATGTCGAAGCACTATGCGTTCGGAACCGATCCGCGCCTCCGAAGGCACAATCGCGACTATACCTCGAAGCTGTAGCGCGCTGCACACAGGCAGGGATGCCACGATGAGCCTCCCGCCCCACACCAAGTACCTGATCGTCGGAGCCGGGGTCCACGGCCTGAGCACGGGGTACCATCTCGCGCGGGAGCTCCGCGCGCGGGGCAAGGGAAGCGGCGCGGACATCCTGATTGTGGACAAGACGGGTGTCGCAGCCGGCGCCTCCGGAATCGCCTGCGGCGTGATCCGCAACAACTACTTCCAACCCGCGATGCGCACGCTCATGGCCCACAGCGTGAGCGTCTGGGAGCGCCACCCGGAAGTGCTGAGCTACCATCCGGTGGGCTACATGCAGATCAGCCCCGAGGTGATGCACGAGGGCGTCGCGGCGATCTACGCCCAACAGCAGGCCATTGGATATCCCTCGGTGTTCATCGAAGGGGCGGCCGATTGCATGAGCTACATGAAAGGAATCTTCCACGACTGGCACGCAAAGGGCATCACGTCCGTTCTGCACGAGAAGAAGGGCGGCTACGCCAACAACAAAGCCTCCATGCTGGGCCTTTCGCGCATGGCGCTCGCCGAAGGAGTTCGCATTGCCACCGGGGTCCGCGTCACCGGCTTCCGGCAATCGGGCGGAGCGGTCTCGGCTGTGGAAACCGACCACGGGGTCGTCTCCGCGGACTACGTCGTGCTCGGCGTCGGCCCGTGGATCCGGTCGATCTGGGCCATGCTCGACCTCCCGATGACGATCGCCGTGGTGCACGGCGGGAAAGCGCATCACGGCGTCAAGATGTGGCGCTACCTGTGCCTGCAGGAGGGCACCCTCGGGGTCGATCCCAATTTTCAGAAGACCAATGACGGCAGGATGCCGCCCGTCATCCACGTCGACACGGACGAACCGCTGTACTCCGACATCGACGGCTCCCTGATCACCGACCAACTGTGGGGCATCTACTACAAGCCGGACTTCATGTTCGACGGGGTGCAAGGCGGTGCCGCGCCGCGTCCGGTCGACAACGACGACGCGCCCATCGATCCGTACGGCACCGAGTCCCCCGAATTCGTGGTCGGCGAGGATTTCGTCCGCCTGTGGTGCTCGGCGTTGGCCTTCTGTCAGAGGCGCTTCGAGCACAAGGTGTCGCTGTACAGACGGGACCCGTCCGGGGGCCTCGGAGCCTTCACGCCGGACAGCTTCCCCGTGTTCGACGTCTTCCGGCAAAATTGCTACGTGATCGCGGACTCAAACCACGGCTTCAAGATGATCGGGGTCGGCGAACTCGTCGCCAAGGAGATCCTCGGCGAACCGAGCGGCATCCTCCAGCCGTTCCGCTTCTCCCGGTACGCCGAGGGGAAGCTGCACCCGGTCTCCAGGAGCCCGTTCCCCTGGAGCTAGACGATACGTCGGGCCGCCGGTCCGTCAGCGGAGCGACGGAACGAGCAGCACCCGTCCTTCCACACCTCGACGCTCGAGCAACGCGTGCGCCGCGGCGGCGTCGGCCAGCGGCACGAGGCGCCGGGCCGGTGGCGTGAGGGTCCCACGAAGCACCCACGCCCCGAGCGCGGCAACCGCCTGGCGGAGGGTATCGCCGTCCAGGCTCTCTGACGAATATCCCGTGAGCGTGACGGATTGGAGCAACTGCCACGCGTCGAACCGCACCTCGTGGCCCCCAACCGTGCCCACCAGCGAGAGCGCTCGGTCCGGCCGCAGGGCGGAGACACAGGGGCCGAACAGATCGCCTGCGACCGTGTCCAGGACGCCGTCCACGCTGTCGGTCCCGAGCGACGACTCCAGCGACTCCTTCGATCCGATGAGCACCTCGCTGGCTCCAAGCGCACGCACGTACTCGATTCGCTCCGGCCGCGAGACGACCCCGATGACGAACGCCCCCTGCGCTCTGGCGATCGCGGTGGCCGCCGACCCGACGCCGCCCGACGCGCCGGTGACAACGATCCGTCGGCCGCCGACGGCCCCCAGACGGCGCAGGCCTTCGTAGGCCGTCACCCCGACCAAGCCGAGCGCCGCCATGTCGTAGGGGTCGACCTCGGACGGGAACCGCGCCACGGCGGCCTCCGCAGCGGTGACGTACTCAGCGTATCCACCCGGCCGCTCGGCGCGGACGCCCCCGAGTCCCTGCATCATCGTCAGCACCCGGTCGCCGGGGCGAACGCCGCGCACCGCCTCTCCCACCTCAACGACATCGCCGACGACCTCGAGCCCAGGAACGTACGGAAACGGGTCGGGCTTCTGGACCGGCCAGTGACCGGCTCGAATCTCGAGGTCGGAGTGGTTGATCGCGGAGGCGAGGCTGCGAATCCGCACGTCGTGCGGGGCCAGGGGTGACAAGGCGATCTCTTCCAGCACCAACACATCCGGTGCTCCATACCGTCGCATGACGATCGCTCGAGCCTGCGGTGTCGCTGGACGCATCGTGATGGGCCTCAAGGGGGAATCGACGTGCCACTATTCTAGCAAGGATGCAGCCGCCGCCCCTGCCCGTGCGGATGCGGAACGTGCGCCTAGTATTCCGTTGCCGAGCGGACGGCTCCTGTTGTATGGCGGCGGCACGGACGAGGCGCGTAGAAACCGTGTGGATGCGAGACGATCGAACGGGCGCGTTGATATCACTTGCCGCCCCGCACCAGTCGATGAAGAAGCCAATACGCAACGAGCGCCGGCACGGCACCGACAAGCACCACGACCAGCGCGTATGTGAGGATGGTGAGGGTCCCCGGCATCACCACGTGCGCACGGATCCACAGAATCACGATCAGCGCCAGCGCGGAGCCCAGGATCGCCACCAACCACCCGAACATCATGAACATGGCCGTGCCTTCTTCCCTGGCATGGCAAGCCCTCTCTCCGCTGGGCGTGCGCGAGGGCCAGGCGCGAGGCGATCGCGCCCGTATCCAGGGAGGTGATATCCCCAAGGTCGAATCACGACGAGCGCAGCAGCCCGTACGCCCGATCCGGGAGATGCTGCTGGACGATGTGCCGAGCGTGGTGGTACACGACGTTCACCATCGAGGCCGTGCCGTCGAGGCTCCTGGGCAACGTGCGGTTGTTCAGCGTTCGCCGGAGCTTCCCCACAGGATGTGGAGTGGCGGTGACGGTACAGGAGGGGAGATCGTGAC
>DASQGM010000003.1:0-5725 GCA_035632615.1 bacterium
CACCGGAACAACGACGACCGCCGTGAGCCGGCCGCCGGTCCGCACCGTCCCCTGGGAGGCGGTGCTCGCATGCGCACCCGGGACCGGCGCGGCGGGCGCGACTCCGCCCACGCCCGCCAGCAGCCCGAGCACGACCAATGCCGCGATCCCCCGCAACCTCATCCCTCCGGGATACTGCCCCACTCCATTAAAAGAATGACACGGGGGACACCGTCAACGGCAAGAGGCCGAGCCCGGTCCCGGCAGGGCCCGGACCCCGCCCTCAGCGAACCACAGCCGCAGAACTCCCGCAGGCATGCCCCGTGTCGCGGGGCGCCGGAGAGGACGGTCAGCGCATGGATGCCGCGTCAATGGTAAGGAGAGGGCTCGAATCTACGTACGATCGCCTGCAGCGATGTGTGGCCGACCTGACGGACGAGGAGGCCGGCCAAGTCCTCGCGGGGCAGTTGACGGGCGCCACGTGGCAGCTCGGGCATACGGTGCTGGTGGACGCCAACGTCATCAAGCGGGCCGGCGGCACGTCCGCGGTCCCGGACGCGTATGGGGACCTGTTCAAGATGGGCAGCGGCGGCCGGGCCTCGTATCCGCCGCTCGCGGACGTCCGGAAGGCGCTCGACGGCACGCAGGCGGCCCTGCTCCGTGTCGCGGCGACGGCCGACTACGGCAAGCCGGTGGAGGGACAGAACTACTCGAACGTCGGTGAGATGCTGGTCTTCAACTGCGTCCATCGCGGTTATCACATCGGGAAGCTGACCACGCTGCGGGCACTCCTCCGCAAACAGCGACTGTTCGGCTAGACGCGCGCCGCGCGGCGGCGACCCAGCGATCAAGGGGGGACACATGGCGAACCGCGAGCTGCGCGAGCGCGGCCTCGCGATCCGAAAGACGCTGTGGCCCGACCGGGAGGGCGGGATCGCGGTCTTCCGAGCCCTCGACCCCGAGTACGCGGAGTTCATCCTCGAGAGCGCGTACGGCGGCGTCTACGGGGACCCGACGATCGACCTTCGCACGCGGAGCCTGATCACGTGCGCGGTCCTGACCGCGCTGGGGCGGGAGCGCGGGCTCGAGACCCACCTCCGGGGCGCCCTGAACATCGGCGTCACCTCCGCCGAGCTCATCGCGATGTTTAAGCAGGTGGCGCTCTACGCGGGGTTCCCGGTCGCCAACGACGCGTTCCGGATCCTTAAGGCGCTGCTCGACGAGCGTCAGGCGAAGGAGCAGGCGTAGTCAGGAACGGCTCAATGAGACGTACCACCGCGGCGGCCGACTGCGTCGCGCCCGGCAGGCGCGGCTCCCACAGCGTCACGGAGAGCACCGCGACCCGTCCCGTCGCCGCGACGGGCATCAACGCCTCGCGCACCTGTTCCACCGAGGGCCCGCCTGGCGCGGGGTAGTTCACCGCCGGGATCTCCGCCGGGTTCACGACGTCGATGTCCAGGTGCACGTAGAGCGGCCCGTCCGGGACCGGCTCTCCGCGAAGCTGATCCACGGTGACGTGGCGCATGCGCGATGCGGCGACCGCTTCGTCCTCGCCGGGGTCGAGATCGCGGGCGTCCACGAGCACGACGCGTTCCTCGGGGACGGGCGTCAATCCGGCCGCACGGACGACCGTCTGCTCGCCCCGCCCCACGGCCATCGCGAGCGGCATGCCGACCAGATGCCCGGACCGGGTCGTGTCCCACGTGTGGAAATCTCCGTGGGCGTCCAGCCAGATGACCGTCGGCGCGACGCCGCGCCGCTCGAGCCCGGCGAGCACCCCGAGCGTGAGCACGCAGTCGCCGACGTACGCGATGCGAACGCCGCCCTCGGCGATGCGCTCCGCGACGGCACCGCACAGCGCGCCGAGACGCTCCTGCGGCGACCCCTCCGGCAGGACCGGGCGGAGCACCTCGGGGTCCCCGGCGACGCACAACTCCGGCATCGGGTTCCCGACGCGAAACGGCACCAGGAGCGCCGTGCCCGGGCGGGCCGGAGTCATCCGCTCACCCCGCGGCCGGCTTGATGCCCAGGGTACGGTGCAGCGCCCGCCGACCGGTATCCGTGAGAAGGACCGCGCGCGTCCCCGGGCGGCGCACCACCCACCCGCGCTCCACCGATTTCGCCCACAACGCTGCGCCCAGGGCGCCGCCCAGGTGGGGGCGCCGTTCGGTCCAGTCGAGACACGCCGTCGCGAACTGACGCCGCTGCCGCCGCAGCGCGGCCGGATCCACGCCGAGCGCACCGAACGTCTCCGCGCCCGCCGGCCCCAGCTCGACCGGCCCGCCGGACGGACCTGGCGGGACGATCGCCCGCCGCGTGACGAGCGCGTCAAAGACGGCCACGCCGAGCCGGCCGGCCAGATGGTCGTAGCACGTCCGCGCGTTGACGATCGGCGCAGACTTCCGGGCGGCCGGGCGCGACGCCCCGGCAACGACGGACAGCGACTCGACGAGCCGGCCGACCGAAGGGTCGCGCAGCTCGTAGACGATCTGCCGGCCCACGCGGGTCGCCCGCACGAGTCCGCGCTGCCGCAGCAGCGCGAGATGATTGGACACCTTCGGCTGCGCCTCGCCCGTTGCCGAGACGATCTCCGACACCGCCGCCGGTCCCCCCATCAGGGCGTGCAGAATCGTCAGACGCAGCGGATCTGCGAGCGCCTGAGCGAGCTCAAGGGCCCGCGGGTCCACGACCGCCGCGGCGTCACCGTTGTTCGGCATTGACATGCATCAGGTCCCCTGCTACCGTAACCACATGATACATCAGAACTCAATGATATGTTATCGCACCCTCCGCGCCTTGTCAATCTCGTCGATCCGGAGATCGGCATGACCCCGTCCGACGTCCGGGCGAAGCGCTTGCTTCTTGCGGCGGTGTGCCTGGGGCTGCTTATGCCGCAGATCGATCTCAGCGTGATCAACCTGGCCCTCCCGAGCGTGCGGGCGAGCCTGGGGACCGGCGCCGCCGGGATGCAGTGGGTGCTGGACGCCTACAACCTCGCGTTTGCGAGCATGCTCCTCACCGGCGGGACCCTGGGCGATCTGTTCGGCCGCCGGCGCGTGTTCTTGATCGGCCTCGCCATCTTCACCGGAGGCTCCGTGGTCTGCGGTCTAGCGCACAGCCTCGCGGCGCTCGTGGCCGGACGCGCGCTCCAGGGACTTGGCGCCGCGATCGAACTGCCGGGCACGCTGTCGATCCTGACCGTCGCGTACACGGAGGCGCACGAGCGCGCGCATGCGCTCGGCATCTGGGCGGCCATGTCCGGGCTGGCGATGGCGCTCGGGCCGACCGCGGGCGCGCTGATGCTCGATCGCCTGGGGTGGCCGTCGATCTTCTTCTTGAACCTGCCGGTCGGCGTCACGACCTTGGTGCTGACGCTCACGGCCGTTCCCGAGTCCGCGTCGCCCGAGGGACGGCGGCTCGACCTGCCGGGGCAGATCCTCGCCGCGGTCTGCCTGGGCGGACTCACCTACGCCGTCATCCAGAGCCACAGCATGGGGTGGGCGTCTCCCGTGATCCTCGGCTGCCTCTCGATGTCCGCGGCGGGCTTCGCGGCGTTTCTCGCCGTCGAGCGCCGCACCCCGGGGCCGATGGTCAACCTGGCCGTGTTCCGGCACGCCCCGTTCTCGGCGTCGCTCGGTGTCGCGACGCTGATGACGTTCGGCATCTACGGGCAGATGCTCATCACCAGCGTCTACCTTCAGACGATCCTCGGGATGTCTCCGCTGCTCGCGGGGCTGGGGATGCTGCCGGACACGATCGGGTTCCTCGGCACGAGCGTGCTGACCGGGCGCCTCGCGGCGCGCTACGGCGCGCGGGCGCTCATGGCCGGCGGGATGGCGCTCACCGGCGTCGGCGTGCTGATCGCAGCCTGGGCGACCGGCGTCCGGGCGTACTGGCCGATGGGCGCCGGACTGGGGGTGATCGGCGTCGGCCTCGGCCTGAACACCGGTCCGCTGATGTCCGTGGCCATCGGGAGCGTGCCCGCGAGCCGCTCCGGCATGGCGTCCGGGCTCGTCAACGCCGGACGCATGGTCGGCGCGACCCTCGGGGTCGCAGTACTCGGCACGATCGCGGCAAGCCACGCCGGTGCTGCGGGAAGCGGCCTGGCGATGCTGCCGGCCGGCATGGGCAGGGCGCTCGCGGTCGGCGGAATCGGCGAGCTGGTCGCGGCGCTCCTGGCACTTCTCTTCGTCGGAAGCGCGGTCGGACGGCGAGACGCGGCCGCCGGCCAGGTGGAGACGAACCCGCGGGCCCGCGCCGGCGGCACGGGCTACGCGGTCGAGGGAGCGCAGAGCGCCGATGCGTGAGCCCGGGCGGCCGCGGGCGGCCTGATCCGCCCGAGCGGCCGCTCTGGTGCGCCTACTTCGCCACGTACGCGTCGCTGAACGCGGGAAACGTCGAGTAGTTGTACCTCACGCCCTGGATGTTCGAACGGCGAACCCAGACCGACAGCTCGTCCATCATCGGCATCGCCACGGCCTGGTCGAGCAGCATGTGGTCCAACCGCACGTAGAGCGCCGCCCGCTTCGCCGGGTCCAGCGTGCTGCGCCCGTCCGCGAGCAGCCGGTCCACGTCCGCGTTCGAGTAGCACGACCAGTTGAAGTTGGTGCCGATGTTGGCCGAGGAGAAGAGCGCGTACAGGGTGTCGGGATCGTTCGCCCGGAGGAAGATCGTCCCAAGGTTGTCCGCGCACTTGAAGTTATCGTCCGTACGCGGTCCGAACGCCTGGCTCTTGATCTTGGCGTTGAACCCCAGCTCGAGCAGCTGGGCTTGCACCGGCTGGATGTCCGGGAAGTCTCCGCCGCCGAGGTTCAACGAGTTGATGACGATCTCGAGCGGTTTGCCGTCCTT
Source organism: bacterium (assembly GCA_035632615.1). Classification (GTDB taxonomy): domain Bacteria; phylum Sysuimicrobiota; class Sysuimicrobiia; order Sysuimicrobiales; family Segetimicrobiaceae; genus JAJPIA01. Next base: position 4,831 of record DASQGM010000003.1, read on the forward strand.
CTGGCGCACGTGGTTGGGCCCCAGCTTCCACCCGGCCTCGTCGAGCAACGCGCCGGCCTTTCGCGGGTCGTACGGATAGTACGCGCAGGCGCCCGGGTCCGGCAGCAGCACGTGGCTCACCATGCCGCACGCCGTCGACCCGAGGCCCCGGTACACCGCGGCGATGATCGCCCGGCGGTTGATGCCGTACAGGAGCGCCTGGCGCACCCGCACGTCGTCGGTCGGCGGGCGGCGCACGTTGATCAACCACAGATAGGCCGACCCGGGGAACGGGCGCGTGTCCTCGACCAACCGAGAGTCCTTGCGGAGTTGGGTGAGAATCGAGCCCCCTGTCCCGTACCCGAGCACGTAGATCATTTGGGTCTCGCCCGACGACAGCGTGATCGCCCGGGTCTCGGCCTCGGGCACGATCTTCCAGACGATCCGGTCGAGGTACGGCGCCCCCTGATGGTCGCTCCACGGCAGCCGACGGTTGAACCCGGCGTTCTTCACAAACGTGAGGTGGTCGTTCGTCACGTACTCGGCCACCGTGAACGGGCCGCTAGCGACCGGGGCCCGCTGGGTCTGCTGCGCCGTCTGCGCGGCCGTGGCCTTGGGCGACAGGATCGCCAGCGTGCCGCCCGCGAGGTACGACAGGAACGGCGCGTACGGATCCTTGAAGTTCACCTGCACCGTGTGGTCGTCGACGACGGTCGACCCGGTGTACCCCACCAGGCTGGACAGGGCGCCGCCTGCGCGGAAGTTGGGGTTCACGATCCGGTCGAAGTTCCACTTCACCGCGTCCGCGTTGAACGGCGTGCCGTCGGAGAAGCGCACGTCCTGCCGCAGGACGAACGTGAACGTCTTGCCGTCCGGCGAGATGCGGTAGCTCGTCGCGAGCCACGGGTTGAACTTG
>DASQGM010000004.1:0-1574 GCA_035632615.1 bacterium
CGCCGCCCCGAACGCGGCGGATCCTAGCGCTTCCGCAAGAATGCGGGGATGTCCAGATCCTCCAGCCCGACGCGGGTCGTCTCGCGCGGCGGCGCATCGGCGGCTTCCGCCACGGTCTCTGCGACGTCCGCCGACCGGCGCGGTCCCTCAAACCCGGTCGCGATCACCGTGATCTGAATCTTCCCGTCCAGATGCTCGTCCAGCACCGCCCCGAAGATGATGTTCGCTTCGGGGTCGGCGGCCTGTTGGACGACCTGCGCGGCCTCGTTGATCTCGAGCATGCCGAGGTCCATGCCGCCCGTGATATTGATGAGCACGCCGCGGGCGCCCTCCATCGAGGTCTCAAGCAGCGGACTGGCGATCGCCGCCTGGGCCGCCTGCGCCGCCCGACCCTCTCCGCTCGCGATCCCGATGCCGATCAGCGCGGAGCCGGCCTCGGTCATGATCGTGCGGACGTCGGCGAAGTCGAGGTTGATGAGCCCGGGCACCGTGATCAGGTCTGCGATCCCCTGCACGCCCTGGCGCAGCACGTCGTCCGCGACCCGGAACGCCTCAACGACGGTCGCGCTCTTGTCCACGACTTGGAGCAGCCGGTCGTTCGGGATCGTGATCACCGTGTTGACCCGCTGCCTGAGATTCCGGATGCCTTCCTCGGCCGCGGCCGCGCGCCGGCGGCCCTCGAAGCTGAACGGCCGGGTCACCACCCCGATCGTCAACGCGCCCAACTCACGGGCGACCTGGGCGATGATCGGCGCGCCGCCCGTCCCCGTGCCGCCGCCCATGCCGGCGGTCACGAAGACCATGTCGGCGCCCTCGAGCACCTCGGTGAGCTCCTCGCGGGTCTCCTCGGCCGCCTGCCGCCCGACCTCCGGGTCGCCGCCGGCCCCGAGTCCGCGTGTGAGCTTCCCGCCGATGTGGATCTTCTTGTCGGCATTCGACAGCGCCAGGGCCTGCGCGTCGGTGTTGATCGCGATGAACTCCACGCCTCGAAGGCCGGCGGTGATCATGCGGTTCACCGCGTTGCTGCCGCCGCCGCCGACCCCGACCACCTTAATCGCCGCATAGCGCCGGAGATCCCGCTCGACGTTCGCCATCCGCACTCCTCCCGCACCCTCTGGGGGCATCGCCGCCTTTTCCCCGTCCCCCGGGCGTGTCGTCACTGCTGTGTGGCGTGTCATGACCGCCGTCTGGCTCCGCCGTTCCGAGAGCAATCGCTGGACCGGGTGATGCCACCGTTTCTCCGTCATGTGCCCGCTCCGTTCGCTCCAAGACGTATGCTGCGAAATCACGCTGCTGCCACTGCTGCTGCCATCTCGTGCGCCGTGGACGGTACGCGACCGGCCTATGCGTTGGGGCTCTCTTCCCGCGCTCCTCGCCCTCCCCTGCTCATGCGCCCTGCGTGAACTCGCGCAACCACTGTCGAACCCGGCCGAACACGGACCCAGCGCCATCGACCGTCCGCACCAACCGCCCGGGCGCGCGCTGGCGCGCCCCGTGCAGCACGAGTCCGACGCCGGTAGCGTACGCGGGGCTGTCCACCATGTGCGCCATCGCCCCCCGGATGTCGGGGACGC
>DASQGM010000005.1:0-1708 GCA_035632615.1 bacterium
CGAGAGACGCCGCGGCCGCCGCGGCGGGCACCGCCGGGGGTGGTCGCCTTCGGGTGATCGGCGTGACGCTGCTCACGAGCGGCGACGCGGAGACTCTCGCGGAGACCGGCGTCGTGGAGCCGCCCGCGGACATCGTGGCCCGGCTCGCGCGGCTGACTCAGGCGGCAGGTCTCGACGGCGCGGTGATCTCGCCCCTCGAGGTCGAGGCCGTGAGAGCGGCGTGCGGCAGGGAGTTCCTGCTGGTCTGCCCGGGGATCCGTCCGGCCGCTCGGCAGGAGGACGATCAGCGGCGCGTGCGCGCGGCGGGCGCCGCCGTGGCCGCAGGCGCCGACATGCTGGTCGTCGGCCGCCCCATTACGCGGGCACCCGATCCGCGACGGGCCGCGGAGGAGATCCTTCGCGAGATCGCGCAGGCATCGGCCAGCCCCCGTTTGCCGGGGTAGGCGAGGCTGGCTTGCTCGGCTGCGGCTGCCGGCGATACGCGCGGCTCGGTGGTGGTTCCACCGCCGCCACTTGGCCCCGGTCGTGACATAGAGCATACCTACGCGTGGGACACTATGGACGGCTGCCGCGCCATGCGACGTTTTGTCGGACCCGGAGGGGGGTGCGCGGATATGAAGCGCAGGTGGCATCGTTACGTCGCCGTCCTTGTTGGCGCGCTGGGTCTGTGCACGGTAGTTGCCGCGGCGGCCGTCCCGCCGGTCTCGGTCGGCGTCGTCGATTTTTACGCGCCGACCCCGCTGCCGGTCATCGGCGCCGTGATTCCCGAGCGCACCGCCGCCGCCGAGCTGGCGGCGCTGCTGGCCCGCGTCGCGGCGGGGGTCGCGGTCGTGCCGCGCGCGACGGTCGGGCGGGCCGAGGCCGCGATGGGATGGCGCACCCAGGACGCGCTGTCGTTTGCGCGCCTGGCGGATCTCGCCCGCGCGGTCGGGGCCGGACGGCTCGTGGTCGGCTGGATTCCGACGCTGAGCCTCGGGGGTGCGGGCAACGAACGCTTGGTGCCCAACGGCAACGGGATGCCCTTGGCGCAGGCGTCCGTGGTCGTGCAGGTCTTCGACGCGGGGCAGGGGCGGATCGTCGCGGAGACGAGCCGCTCCGCGTCGGCGATCGGCATCGTGCCGGCGATCCTTGTTCGCGACGTGCTGCGCAACGCGCTGGCGCCGACGGTGCCGTGGCTCGTGACGCAACTCACGCCGGCGTCGATGCGGGACGTGCCGGTCCGGTTGCGTAGCGCGGATCGCGCGGCTATACTGGCGGGAGGGCTATAGCGGAGGTGCTCGCGCATGTCGGTTCGTGTGGTGACCGCGCTGACCTTCATCATCGCGCTGTCCGTGCTCGCTGCGGACGTTAGCATCGGATGCGGTCAGCCGTACGTGTACGGGGTCGTCTCGCAGAAGTACGCGAACACGGGCGAACGGCAGGCCTGGCTCCTCCAGATTGGGAGCGAATCCTGGGCCGTGCCTGAGAGTTTCTTCCACCAGGTGCAACTCGGCGACACCGTGAAGTTCGACGGCAAGAGCTGGTCGGTCGTGAAGACCGCGAACGGGACGGTTCCCGCGAACACGACGGCGCCCGACGTACCGCCCAGCATCGCGAACCCGCCGGGGACCACTCCCAGCCAGACACCTCACTACTAAACTATGCGGTGACCTGCGGCGTGCCGGACGCCGCCGAGCGGACGTCGCGGGCGTCGCAAGATGCCCGCGAC
>DASQGM010000006.1:0-7238 GCA_035632615.1 bacterium
TCGTCAACCTGGTGACCGACCTGACCTACGCGCTGCTCGACCCCCGGGTGGAGTTCCGGTAGCGTGGCCGCTCCGTTCCGGACGCGGCTGCGGCGCCACCCGCCGATCATCACCGGCGGCGCACTGGTGCTGTTGATCGGGGGAATGGCCGTGGCCGCGCCGCTGCTGGCCCCGCACGATCCGAACCAGACCCACCTGATCCTGCGCCTTCGCCCGCCGGGTGCCGACGGTTTTCCGCTCGGTTCGGATGGGTTCGGCCGGGACGTGTTGAGCCGGCTCCTGTACGGCGCGCGGATCTCGCTTGCGGTGGGCGTGTGGGCCGTCGGGATCGGCGGCGCGGCCGGCGTGCTGCTCGGCCTGGTCGGTGGGTACGCCGGTGGCTGGGCGGACGTCGTGCTCGGCCGGATCGTGGACGTGATCATGGCGTTTCCGGCGATCCTCCTCGCCCTTGCGATCGTCGCCGCGCTCGGGCCGTCGCTGCCCAACAGCGTCGTCGCGATCGCGGTCACGATGATCCCCAGGTTCAGCCGGGTCATCCGCGGCGTCGTGCTCGCGATCCGCGGCCTGGAGTTCGTGCAGGCCGCGCAGGCCCTCGGGAGTACTCCCGCGCGCATCGCCGTACGCCACGTCCTGCCGAACGTGCTCTCGCCGGTGATCGTGCTGACGAGCCTGGGCGTGGGGACGGCGATCCTGGTCGAAGCGTCCCTCAGCTTCCTTGGGCTCGGGGTGCCTCCGCCGACCGCGACGTGGGGATCCATGATCACCGACGGCAAAGAGTACATGGACATCGCGCCTTGGGTCTCTGGCTTCTCCGGTGCGTTCATCATGGCCGCCGTGCTGGGATTCAACCTCCTCGGCGACGGGCTTCGGGATCTGCTCGATCCGCGGTTGAAGACATAGCGGGGGGTGAGGCGGGTGCCTGACACAGCCGATGCGCGCGTGCGGGCGGTGGCCGCGTACATCGATCAACACCGGGACGACCTGATCGGCCTGCTCCGCCGGATGATCCGCACCCGTAGCGTCAACCCCGCGTTCGACCCCGAGTCACCCGGCGAGGCGGCGATGGCGGCGCTCGTGCGGGAGCGCTACGAAACACTCGGCATCCCCGTCGAGCTGGCCGCGGCGGTGCCGGACCGGCCCAACGTGATCGCGACGTGGAAGGGCACCGGCGGCGGGCCACGCCTGCTCGTAAACGCCCACCTCGACACCGCCGGACCAAACGTCGGGGAATGGGTCGATCCGTACACGGGCGAGGTGACCACCCGCTGGACCGCCGATCCGTTCGGCGGCGAGATCCGGGACGGCCGAATCTACGGGCGGGGGGCGGCCGACCACAAGTCCCCGATCGCTGCGACGTTGCTGGCGGTCGAGGCGCTGCAGGCACAGGGCATCCGCCTCCGCGGCGATCTGATCGGCATCCACGACGCCGACGAGGAGACCGGCGGTCGGTACGGGATGCAATATCTGGCCGAGCGGATGGCATTCGACTTCGACATGGCGCTGTATGCGTGCACGAGCGACTTCACGCCGCTTGGCCGGCGCTTCTTCTCGGCGATGGGCGAGAACAACATCATCCGCACCATCGCGGGGTGGCAGACGTACCGGATCCGGGTCACCGGTCAGAACTACCATAACATGACGCCCCGGCGAGGCATCGGCGCGGCGGAGGCCGGGCTGCTGTTCCTCGAGCGGCTCGCCCCGCTGCGCGACCGCGTCAACGCGTACCGCGATCCGGTCGAGGGGACCGGCCAGCCGGCGATGCGGGTCGCGGGTGTCGAGTCCGGCCAGCGGGTCTCGTCGCACCACCAGGCCCGCGCGTGCGAGATCGTCGTGAACCGCAAGATCGCCCAGAGCGAGGTTCCCGCGGCGGCCCTGGCGGAGGTCCAGGCGGTGGTCGACGCGCACAACCACGCGCATCCGGAGAACTCCGCGACGCTGTCGTTGGAGCGCGATCTGCCGCCGGCGGTGACGCCGGCCGACCATCCTGTCGTGACGGGACTGGCCCGGGCGGTGCGGCGGGTCGTGGGGCGGGAGCCGAACGTCGCCGGGATGCCGTGCCCGGTGGGCATCAGCCGGTTTCTCGCGACCCATCCGATGCCCACGGCGCTCTTCGGGTACGGCATCGTGAACCTTCATCACGCGTTCGACGAGCACATCGCGCTCGATGATGTCGTGAAGACTGCGAAGGTCTACGCGGCCGCGTTCATGGAATGGTTGGGGGTGGGCGGCGAGACGTAGCCATGGATCGCCGCGCGGGAAGCGCAGGCGCGGTTCCGGCCTCTCGGCGCGACGCCGGGGGGCGACAAAGGAGGGGGATCGATGCACGCCGGTCGACGGCTTGTGATCTTGGACTGCGATCCCGGGCACGACGACGCCCTCGCCATCCTGCTCGCGGCGCGTCATTTTGAGATCCTCGGGATCACCACCGTCGCCGGCAACGTGGCGGTCGAGCGGACCACGCTCAACGCGCTGCGCATCGTCGAGCTCGCGGGGCTGGACGTGCCGGTCGCGCGGGGGTGCGCGGCGCCGCTCGTGCAGGCGCCGGTGTTCGGAGAGGCGATTCACGGCAAGAGCGGGCTCGACGGCTACGAGTTCCCGCCCGTGCGCCGGCAGCCCGAGCGCCAAAGTGGGGTCCAGTTCCTGATCGAGACGGTGCGGGCCCGCGAGGGCGTCACGATCATCGCGACCGGGCCTCTGACCAACCTCGCCGTCGCCCTGCGCACGGCTCCCGACATCGCAGCGCGAATCGACGGGATCACGCTGATGGGCGGCTCCGTCACCGTGGGAAACATGACGGTGGGCGCCGAGTTCAACACCTGGTTCGATCCCGAGGCGGCCGACGTCGTCTTCCGCAGCGGCGTCCCGCTTTGGATGTGCGGCCTCAACCTGACGCGCCAGGCCGGTGTCGACCTCGCCGGCGTCGCGCGGATCGAGGCGCTGGGCACGCGCACCGCCCGGGCGGTGGCGGCGTTGCTGCGCTTCTACCTCTCGCGGCAGGCGCACTCCGGCAACGCCACCGGGCCGCTCCACGACCCGTGCGCGGTGGCGATCCTGCTGGAGCCGCCGCTCATCTCCTGGACACCGATGCACGTTGTCGTCGAGTTGCGGGGCGAGCACACGCGTGGGATGACCGTCTGCGACACTCGCCACCTCACGGAGTTCAACCCGTCGGCGCGGCCCGACGCCACGCCCCGCGGCGAGGCCCCAAACGTGCGCGTCGGGGTGCGGGTCGACCGCCCCGCGTTCCTCCGCCTGCTCGAGGACGCGCTCGCCGCGCTCCCCTGAGTCGCCCGGCGTCGCGGCGGGCAGCGGGGACGCAAGGGGTCCCCGGCCTGGTGCGGAAGTTGTCTCTTCATGACGTCCTATGATGCGATTATTGTTGGAGGCGGCCACAACGGTCTGGTCACGGCCGCATACCTCGCCCGCGCCGGCCTCAGCGTCCTGGTGCTGGAACGCCGTCACGTCGTCGGCGGGGCCTGCGTCACGGAGGACCTGTGGCCCGGGTACAAGGTGTCGACCGCGGCGTACCTGTGCGGCCTGATGCACCCGCGGATCATCGAAGAGCTCCACCTCGCGCGATTCGGCTATGAGATCCTGCCGAAGGACCCGGCATTCTTCAGTCCATTCCCGGACGGCCGCGCCCTGTTCGTCTGGCGCGACGAGCGCAAGACGGCCGACGAGATCGCCCGTTTCTCGCGCCGCGACGCGGCTCGCTACGCCGATTACGAGGCGTTCCTGGCCCGCCTGGCGGAGTTTGTCGAGCCCTGGCTGCTGACGACGCCCCCGGATCTGCAGTCCCGCCGCGTCGCCGATTTCTGGCAACTCGGGCGTCTCGCCTGGCAGACGATGCGGCTGCCGCCCCAGACGCTCACCCAAGGCATCCGGATTCTCACGCAGAGCGCGCGGGACTTCTTGGACGCGTGGTTCGACTCACCGGAGCTGAAGGCGTCCCTGTGCACCGACGGGGTCATCGGCGCGCGCGGGGGACCGTCCACGCCGGGGACCGCGTACGTGCTCTTTCATCATTGCATGGGGCAGGCTGCCGGGAAGCGAGGACTGTGGGGGTTTGTACGCGGCGGCATGGGGGCGCTCAGCGACGCGCTGGCCGCCGCGGCCCGCTCGCACGGCGCCACGATCCGCACGAACGCCGAGGTCGCGCACGTCCTGGTGCGAAACGGCAGAGCGTACGGGGCCGCGCTCAGTAGCGGCGAGGAGGTGTCCGGACGGATTGTGGCGTCGAACGCGGACCCGAAGCGCACGCTCCTCTCGCTGCTCCCTCCCGGGCTGCTGGAGGCCGAGTTTCGCCGCGAGGTGGAGGCCATCAGGATGGACGGCGTCGCGATGAAGATCAACCTTGCGCTCGAGGGCCTGCCCGACTTCACCGCGGCGCCCGGTACCTCCGCCGGGCCCCAGCATCGTGGCACCACCCACATCGGCCCCACCATGGACTACATCGACCGCGCGTGGGAGGACGCGAGCCGGGGTGAGCCGTCCGCAGCGCCCTTCTTGGAAGTTACGATTCCCACGACGTACGACCCTTCGCTCGCCCCGGAAGGCAAGCACGTCATGTCGATCTTCGTCCAGTACGCCCCGTACGGGCTGCGCCGCGGCTCGTGGGACGCGTGCAAGGAGGCCTACGCCGAGCGCGTCATTGATGCGCTCGCCGAATATGCTCCGAACCTCAAGAATCTCATCGCGCATCGGCAGGTGCTGAGCCCTCTGGATCTGGAGCGCGTGTTCGGTCTCACGGGAGGCGACATCTTTCACGGGGACATGACGCTGGACCGTCTGTTCTTCATGCGGCCGGTGCCCGGGTGGGCGCGATACCGGACGCCGGTGCGCGGTCTGTACCTGTGCGGCGCGGGGGCCCATCCCGGGGGTGGCGTGATGGGCGCTCCCGGGTTCAACGCGGCGCGCGAAATCCTCGCGGACCAGGCAAGGTTGTAGCGGCGGAAGACACGGATGACGCTCAGCCTGGGCGGGAGCGAGAGGCTGCGAGACGGCCCGGCGGCCGCGGACGGGACCGCCCGGGACCGGTCGGAGCAGGGGGGATTCACGATGGGCGGGGTCGTGGCGGCGGTGAGCCGCAGCGCGAGGCACACCCTGACCAAGCCGAATCAGGCGAGCATCCGCCTCCTGGCCGGGTTGGGCGTCGAGGATGACGCGCATCTGGGCGAGACGGTCAAGCATCGCTCGCGCGTGGCGCGCGATCCAAGCCAGCCGAATCTGCGCCAGGTGCACCTGATCCATGCCGAGCTACACGACGCGTTGCGAGCCGCCGGGTTTGCCGTGTCGGCAGGTCAGATGGGTGAGAATGTCACCACGCGAGGCGTCGATCTGCTCGGGCTGCCGACCGGCACGCGGTTGCACCTTGGCGACACGGCGGTGGTCGAAGTGACGGGCCTGCGCAACCCGTGCACCCAGCTGAACCGCATCCACCCGGGGCTCATGGCGGCGACGCTGGGACGCGACGAGCGCGGCAACCTGATTCGGAAGGCCGGCATCATGGGCATTGTTCTGGCCGACGGCGAGATACGGCCAGGCGATCCGATCCGCATCGAGCTGCCACCGGAGTCACATCGACCGCTGGAGCCGGTCTGAGACAGACGGCGCGCCATCGCTCACGCCGCGCGGGCCGGCCAGTCAGCGTGACGCGCTCTGTGCCGCCTGCCACCGTTCGAGCAGCTCGGCCTCGCGGTCGGCCGATACCCCAGCCCGGCGCATCACAGGTTCAGGGCGGCGGCGGTCCCACGCCAGGAGATCCCGAACGGTCTCGGCCAGCGGTCGTGGCCGCAGGCCTGCGGCGACCGCCTTGCTCGAATCCAGCCCAATGAAAGAGTCGCGTCCGTGCGGCACCCAGAGCGGCAGCTCCAGCCACGGGCCGACGCCGTTCTCGACCAGGAACGCCTCGCTCACCCAGACGAACGAAGCGTCGGGTGCGCCGCCGACGATTCGGCACGTCTCGAGAACCTCGCCGATCGTGGTGCCGGTCCTGCCCCCTACGTTGAACGTGCCGGTTCTGCCGGCCTCCAGACCGGCGACGATCCACCGCGCGGCGTCGCGCGCATCGATGAATGGGACGATCGGACGGCCGGGACGGTCAAACGCCAGCACGGCGCCGCCGCGTGCGACGCGGACCGGCCAGTACGTGAATCGATCAGTCGGGTCGAGTGGCCCGACCACGAGGCTGAGCCGCGGGATGAGCACACGGCCCGGCATGACGTCCTCCACCGCGCGCTCGCAGAGGACCTTCAGGCCGCCGTAGGCCTTCGGATCCTCATGGTCTTCACGCGCTTCATCCTCGAGTGTTTGGAGCGCCGCCTGCTCGTCGAGGAGCGGTCCCGGCGTGACGGGGGCGTAGACGCTCACCGTCGAGATGAACGTATAGTGTCCGACGCGCGGCGCGAGGAGTTCGGCGGACGCGCGCACGACGCGGGGCACATACCCTGACGTGTCGATCACAGCATCCCAGCCGCGGCCGCGCAGGGCGGCCAAGCCGCCGTCGCGATCGCCGCGCAGACTCTCGACGTCGATGGCCGGGTGCGGGTCGGACGTCCCCCGGTTGAACAACGTGACACGGTGACCGCGGGCCAGGGCCGCCTCGGCGAGATGCCGGCCGACAAACCGCGTGCCGCCGAGTATCAGGATGTCCATGGCGTGTGGCGCTGGACCGCTACAGCTTCGATGTGTCGGCGCTTGGCGGCGCCCCTGAAGGACGCGGACGGCCCCTGCGGTCCTCGCGAGAGCACCGGGCCGTCACAGCTCCGGCTCGAGGACGGGGTCCATCGTCCCCGCGTGGCTCCCGGCCTGGGGCAGGAAGACGGTGACGAGCGGGCGGAACCCCGGGACCTCGATGCGCAGGTGAATGTGAGGCTGGAAGTCGGTGCCGCCGGGGAAGTTGCTCTGGAAACGGTACCGCCCGTTGGCGTCGGTGATGACGGTGCCGCGGTGCGCGTCATCGTACTGGCCGTTGGGCCCGCGCAACCAGAACTCCACGCGGGCGCGCGGGATCGGTGCGCAGTCGATCCCGGAGCGGACGATCCCCGTGAGCACGAAGCCGCTGCCGACCGACGATCGCACGGGTGCGTTCGGCCTGTAGGCCGGATCGCCCGCGCCCGAGGGTGTGAGCGAGCACTTGGCCGCGGTCGCTGGCGCCGCCGCGCCCACCGGGGCAACGCCGAGCACGCCGAGCGTCAGGCGCAGTTGATCGGGTGGGGCTTCGGATGGGCGTCGGCGTG
>DASQGM010000007.1:0-3427 GCA_035632615.1 bacterium
GGTCGGGACGCGTGCTCATCGACGGATTCTACGACCGCGTCCGGCCGATCGGTCCCATCGAGGAACGGTTGCTCGCCGCGATGGACTTCGACCCCAAGGCGTTTGCGGCGACGATGGGCCTGGACACGCTGTCGATGGACGGCGCCACCTACTGGAAGCGCATCATGCTGGAACCGTATTTCAACATCAACGGGTTCATCAGCGGCTATGTCGGGCCGGGGTCCAAGACGATCATTCCGTCGCGCGCCGAATGCCGGATCGACATCCGCCTCGTCGTGGATCAGACGACGCAGGATATTCTCGAGAAGGTCGAGCGCCACGTCGCGGCGGTGGACCCCCGTGTGCGGGTTCTGGCGCGGGGGTTCGGGGTAATGGAGGCGAGCCGCACGACGGCAGACCACCCGGCCGTCGGCGTCGTGGCCGAGGCGATCAAAGCGTACCGCGGCACGGCTCCCTACATCAACCTGTCCGGCGGCGGGAGTCTTCCGAACGCGGTGTGGCCCAACGTCCTGGGCGTGGACCACATCGGCGTCCCGTACGCCAACGCGGACGAGAACAACCACAGTCCAAACGAGAACCTGAGCCTGGAACGCTACTACGACGGAATCCACACGAGCGCCCAGGTGTTCAAGGCGCTCGCCGACGCGGACCGGAAGGGGACGCTCCGCCGGATGAGGCGGTAGCGCGCCTGGCTATCGCCGAACGCGCCTGAGCTTGGACAGGCACCGCAGTTCCCGGGGCGGGGTCAGCGACCGCCCGCGGATCGTCCAGGACACCTCTCCGACGTACACGTCGCCGTGCGAGTCCACGGCGACGGTGTGGGGCGCAACGAACTGGCCGGCCTCGCTGCCCGGGAACCGATCCCCGATGCGCGCGAGCAGTCGCTGATCCGTCGCGTAAACGCCGACGCGCGCGCCGAGATTGGCCACGCCCTCGCTCACTGGCAGGCTGGGACAGAGCTCGCCGACGTAGACGCGGTCTCCCGCCGGATCGCGGGTGTCGACGAAGAGCCCGCAGGGCCGGTACATGTTGTTCCACTGGGCCTGGTACCGGCCGTCGGCGTCGAAGACCTGGACACGGTGGTTTTCCCGGTCCGCGACGTACAACAGCCCCGCACGGTCGAAACCGATCGCGTGGGGCAGGTTGAACTGGCCGGGGTCGGTCCCCGGCTCGCCCCACGAGCGCTGCCACGCGCCCTCCGGTGAGAACTTATGGATCCGCGAGTTGCCGTAGCCGTCGGAAATGTAGAGCGACCCGTCCGGACCGATGGCGACATGCGTGCAGCGGTTGAACGGACGCCCGCTGTGCTTGGGCGCAGGTTGCCCGGGGGTCCCGATCGTGAGGACCACCTTGCCGTCGAGCGTACACTTGCGCACGGTGTGGTCGCCGTCGTCCGTGAGGTAGATGCTGTCGTCGGGCCCCATCGTCACGGCGTGCGGACGGGTGAAGAGGCCCTCGCCCCACGATGCGAGGAACGCGCCGTCCCGGTCGAACACCGTCACCGGGTGCTCGCCGCGGCTGAACACATATACCCGGTCGTGCCGGTCGACGCCGATGCCCGAGATCTCCTTGAACGACCATCCGTCGGGCAACTTGCCCCAGGGTTCGACGACCTCATAGACGTACGCTCCGCTGCCTACCGTGGTCACCCGCATCCCTCCTTGCCACCGGCCCGATCCGGGCTCGCGACTGCTCCAATGCTTCGACGTGCCGTGCCAAGACTCCGCACCGCGGCCTTCCGTCTCGTCGCCGCGGAGAGGCGGGAGAGGCGCGCGACCGCGCGTAACTAATCCAGGATGAGCCGCGCGACGCACGCGCACGTGCGTGTCTTTCTGCCCGCCGGCGGGGTGACCGGATGGTGAGCGCGGGCGCGGCGGCGCGCCGCTTGAACCTCGCCGCGCTCGGCGCAGGGTGGGCCGTGTTTGTGATCGCCAACGCCCAGCGCATCGACGTCGTGCCGTTCTTCGGCCGCCTGCGTCCGTACTACCACGTGGACTACACCGGCGTCGGCGCGCTGCTCTCCGCGTACCTGCTCGGGTACGTGATGGCGCAAGTCCCGATGGGGCTCGCCGCGGACAACCTGCCGACGCGGCGCGTCACGCTGACCGGCCTCGCGTTGATGACGGTGACGTCGGGGCTGTTCGCGCTGACCCCGCAGTACTGGCTGGCGATGCTGCTGCGTTTCCTGATGGGGATCAGCGCTGCCGCGCTGTACTCGTCCACCGTGAAGCAACTGCTCGGCGTCGCCCCGAGCCGCGGTACGGCGATGGGTCTCCTGCAATCCGGCGCCGGCACCGGCGTGGTCGTCGGGTTGCTTGGGCTGCCGCTGTTGGACCAGGTGATGGGTCTGTGGCCGGCGTTCCTCGCCCTGACGGCGGCGACGGCGGTGACGTGTGTCTACGCGGCGGCGTGCCTGCCGCCGGTCGGGGAGCGCGGCCCCGCCGTGGGAACGATGGCTCAGCAGGTGGGCGGCATCGTGCGCGACCCCTACTTCCGGTACATCGCGTCATGCAACGCGCTCGCCCTGTTCAGCGTGTACGGCATCACGGCCTGGGTGCCGACGTATCTGCAGACCGAGTTCCGCTTCACCGGCGCGGCTGCGGGCGGCGTCGCGGCCCTGATCAACGTCGGGCTCGCGGTGGCGTCCCCGGCGACCGGGGCGCTCTCCGACCGCCTCGGGGCCCGCGGCCCGGTGGTGATCGCCGGCGTCGGCGCGCTCGTGCTCGCGTTCGCGCTGCTGGTGGGCGTCCCGAGTCCGTCGGGGGTCATCGCCAGCGCGGTGATTGCCGGGCTCGGGATCGCGCTCACGCTGCCGATTCTGACGACGATGACCACGGACGTGTTCGGGGTCCGGCGCGCGGGCGTGGCGATCTCGCTCAATCTCGCGGTGAGCCAGGTCGCCTCCACCATCTCCGGGGTGCTGTTTGGCTTTCTCCTCGACGCCACCGGCAGCTTCCGGCTCGTGTGGAGCGTGGGGCTTGCGGTCGCCGTCGCGGGGTTCGTACCGGCGGCGCTGTTGCGCGCCCGCGAGGCGGCCGGCGCGGCCGCGGGCGCGCGCGGGTAAGGTGTCTTCGGCCGTGGTTCCTGCGTGACGGACGCGCACGGCGCAGGGGCTGGGCACCGGGCGCGTCCGTCCGGCGAGACGGGCGGTCCGCCCGCCGCGCGCATCGTGTCGCTTGTGCCGAGCGCGACCGAAATCGTGTGCCGCCTCGGACTTGCCGACCGGCTCGTCGGCGTGTCTGCCGATTGCGACTTCCCGCCCGACCTCCGCGGGATTCCGGCGCTCAGCCGTCCCGTGATCGCGCCCGGTCTTCCCAGCCCCGCGATCGACCGGCGCATTCGCGCGGGCGTGCACACGGGGACCAGCGTCTACCACCTCGACGAGGCCGTGCTGGCGGGCCTCCATCCCGATGTGATCCTCACGCAG
>DASQGM010000008.1:0-1985 GCA_035632615.1 bacterium
TACCGCGTGGACGACTTCGGCGCGCTCAGGGATCTCGTCAACGCCGCCGGCGCGCCGGCGCGCACGATGACGGACCGCGCCCTCGAGGAATTCCTGGACTACCCGTGGTTCCAGCCCGGGACCGACTTGTTCGTCGTCCCCGCAGACGGCCGCCCCGGCCTGGCGGGCGCGCGCGACGTGCGCGTGTGGGCGCGCGGCGACGAGGCCGTGCCGATCCTCGAGTCGTGGGGCGTCCGGCACCCGAGTCTGCCGGAGGACGGTCCAGAGCGCGATCTGTTCCGGGCCATGCTGGAACGCGCCGGGCACATCGTGACGCAGCGGGGGGCGGAACGGGGCATTGTGCAGGTCCGCTGCGACACCGACAACGCGCACGCGATCGCGCTGTTCGAGTCCTTCGGGCTGCGCCCCGCGCGGGTGCTGCTGACGATCCTCAGGCCCACGCTCGACGGCCTGAACCCCGCCCAATTTCCGAGCGGCCTCGCCGTGCGGCCCTACCGCGTCGGCCAGGACGAGGAGGCGTGGGTGCGGGCGTTCAACGAGGCGTTCGCCGACCACTGGGGAGGGTTCATGGGGATGTCGCTCCCGCTGTGGGCCCGCTACGTCCGCCGCCCGTGGTTCAAGCCGGAGATCAGCCTCGTGGCGTGGGACGGTCAGGAGATCGCGGGGTTCGGCCACTTCGTGATCAACGACGAGCAGAACGCGCTCTCCGGCAAGAAACGGTCGCTGATGCGGTACATCGGCGTGCGTCCCCGGTGGAGAGGCATCAAGCTTGGCGTGGCGCTCACCCGGGCGGGCCTGATCGCGTCGCGCGACAAGGGCATGGAGTCGTGCGCCTCGGGCGTGGACTCGGAGAACGTGACCGGCGCGCACCACATCTACGAACGCGAAGGCTTCGTGACCACGAAACGGCACTTCCTGTACCGGACGGAGGTGTCGGCGCCCCGCTGACCGCCGCGCTCGTCGCCCCGGGACGACCTCGCTGGGTGCCTGTCCTGAGAGGATCCCTGCCGACCGGACGGGAACTCTCGCGGCGAACATGCGCCGCGCCGTACGGCGGCAACGGCTCACCTGCCGCCGATGCGTGGCCGGCCCAGGGGGGTGGGATCGTGTCCAGGCATCGCGTGACGCGACGTCGGTTCCTCCAGCTTGCCGGGGCGGCCGTCATCGTTCGCGCGTCGGACGCTCCGCCGCGTTGAGCGTCTGAGCCGTCGAGGCCGTCCCTCCGAACTCGGCGCCGAACATCGCTTCCATCTCGCGGCGCACCCGCACCGGCTCGCTGCGCTCGTCCACGACGACGTCGCTCCATCGCACCACCGCACCGCTCGTGACCGCATGGCGCAGCGTGACGCCGTGCGCGAGCCCGATCGGCAGGCCGCCCAGCCGGAGGCTCTCCGCGGCCGGCAGGAGTTTGCCCCACACGGTAAAGCCGCCTTCACCGTCGAGCAGCGCGCCGGCCGCGAGGTCGCGCTTCGCGGTCGCGACAACGTCGCCCCTGAACCCCGTGGGCGCGCCGGTAGGCTCGCCGCGGAGGCCGACGCTGGCGACGGAGACGCCGAGCTCGAGCCCGACGAGATGGTAGGGCCGGTACAGCGCGGCGTAGCGGCCCTGAGGGTCGGTCACGATGCCGTACTCGGCGAAACACCGTGTGACATAGTCGGACGGCGCCTCGAACACCACGTACACGCCCCACCGCAAATTCCGGGGCACCGGTGTCCCGTCGCGCCCCACGCTCGAGACGACCTCGACCTGCCCCTTGTGTTGAAGCTCGCCGCCGTCGGTGTCGGGACGCAGCACCCGCGGGAGATCGTCGATGCCGCAGGGCGGGAAGCGCAGCCCCTCGGGTGCGGGCGCAAGGCCCGTCGCGTTCGCCACGGCCGCCATCTCGATGCCCGACTTCGTCCCGTCGATGAAGGAGTTGAACATCTGCGGGTTCATGCCGCCGAGTTTCGCCGCTTCCGGCGTCAGGCCGTAATGACCCCAGACCG
>DASQGM010000009.1:0-13581 GCA_035632615.1 bacterium
CTCGCGGGCCACTCCCTCCCGCTCCAAGTTGGCACGGGCCGTGGCCGTGGGAGCGAAGTGGAGATCCGCCAGGACCGAGGTCATCCGGCGGTACATCTCCTCGGGAAACGGCTGATACTTGTCGTCGGTCCGCAGCCCGGCCTCGACGTGCGCCACGGCGATCTTCCGGTAGAACGCGGCGAGCGCGCCCACGTAGCTCGGCGCGGCGTCGCCCTGCACGACGACGATCGCCGGGGCAACCTGCTCGATCACGTGCTCGAGCCCGCGCAGCGTGCGGATCGTGATGTCCGCCAGCGACTGTCCCCCGGTCATCACGTTCAGATCGTGGTCGGGCTCGATCGAGAACAGCCGGAGCACCTGGTCGAGCATCTCGCGGTGCTGCGCGGTGACGACGACGACCGGTGTGAGCTCGTCGCGATGCGTGCGCAGCGCACGGACCACCGGCGCCATCTTCAACGCGTCCGGGCGGGTCCCGAAGACCACCATGACGCGCCGTCGTTCGGTCACCGCGACGCGCCTCCCGGCCCGGCGGTCGCGTTGCCGCCCCGTCCCACGAGGAGCCCGGTGCGGCGCGCACCGACGGCGAGAATGGCGAGCAGGACCCCCAGCACCGCGATCAGGTCGAACCGGTGGATCCCGCTCAGCACGAGCGCCCCGGCCCCGAGGACGCCCGTCACCAGGTAGAGCACCGCGACCGTCTGCCGCTGGCTCAGCCCCCGCCGCAGCAGATGGTGGTGCAGATGCCCGGTGTCGGCCTGAAAGATCGGCTGCCGACTGCGCCACCGGCGCGCGATCGCGAGGGCCGTGTCGGCGACCGGGACACCCAGCGCGGCGAGCGGGACGAGCAACGACAGCGCGGTGTAGCTCTTGTACGTCCCGAGCACCGACAGACCGCCCAGGATGTACCCGAGCAGCATCGAGCCCGTGTCGCCCAGGAAGATGCGCGCGGGGTTGAAGTTGTACGGCAGGAAACCGAGCGCAGCCCCCATCAGCGCGGCCGCGACGATCGCGGTCCCCACGTCGCCCCGCAGGTACGACGCGATGAGCAGCGTCGCCCCCGCGATCGTGGCGATCCCCGTGGCGAGCCCGTCCACGCCGTCGATCAGGTTCATCACGTTGCAGAGCGCCACGAGCCACGCCACCGTGACGACCGCGCCCAGCGGGCCGACGAAGAACATCCCACCGAGCGGGTTGCTGAGCACGTCCATGCCGACGCCGAACGGCAGGAGCACGGCGGCGGCGAGCAACTGCCCGGCCAGCTTCGCCAGCGGCGAGATGCCGCGCGCGTCGTCGATCGCGCCGAGCAGCGTGATCAGCGTGGCCCCGAGCAGCAGTCCGATGATCGGACGGTCGATCGCCGGCGTGTATGGGATGGTGACCAACACCTGCTGCGCTCCGACCGCCACGTGGATCGGCCGCTCCACCGGCAGGCCGACGACGACCGCGGCGACGAACGCCACGTACACGGCCAGCCCGCCGAGGCGCGGCACGGGACGGGCGTGGATGTGACGGCCGCCCGGCTTCGCCACCACGCCGAACTGCGTGGCGATCCACAGGACGATGGGGGTCAGCAGGTACGCGACGACGAGGCCGATCAGGCCGGCCACGAGGAGCGGGGAGATCGTCATCCGGGACCTAGTCCCCTTCGGTCGCCGGCTGCATCACGCGGGGGGTGCTGAACAGTTCGCTGACGGACTGCTCGCCGTGGATACGCTGGATCGCCTCGCCGACCAGCCCGGCGACCGAGATGACCGTGAGCTTGGACGTCCGCTTCTCAGGCGGCACCGGGATGCTGTCGGTCACGACGAGCTGCTCGATCGGCGAGCGCTGGATCCGCGCGATCGCGGGCGGTGACAGGATGGCGTGGGTGCAACACGCGTAGACGCTGAGCGCCTGCCGTTTCATCAGCGCCTCGGCGGCACTCGTCAGCGTGCCGCCGGTGTCGATGATGTCGTCCACGAGGATCGCGGTCCGCCGGTAGACCTTGCCGATCACGTGGACGATCTCAGCCACCTGGTTGGGACGGTCCCGACGCTTGTCGATGATCGCCAGCGGCGCGCGCATGTACTCCGCGAACTCGCGCGCGCGCTTGACGCCCCCGATGTCCGGAGAGACGACCACGACGTTCTCCAGGCCGAGGGACAGGAAGTGGTCTCCCAGGATCATGCGGGCGGGCAGGTGGTCGAGCGGGATATCGAAGAAGCCCCACAGCTGCCCCGTGTGCAGGTCCAGCGTGAGGATCCGGTCCGCGCCGGCGGTCGTCAACAGGTTGGCGACGAGCTTCGCAGTGATCGGCTCCCGCGGCTTGATCTTCCGGTCCTGACGGGCGTATCCGAAGTAGGGAATGACGGCGGTGACGCGCGCGGCGCTCGCACGACGGAGCGCGTCGATGATGACGAGCAGCTCCATCAGCGTCTCGTTGGCGGGCGGACAGGTGGGTTGGACGGCGAAGACGTCGAGCCCGCGCACGCTCTCGTCGATCCGAACGCCGATCTCGCCGTCGGCGAACCGGAACACGTGCATCGCCCCAAGCGGGACGCGCAGGTAGTCGGCGATGCCCCGCGCGAGGCTGGGATTGCTGGTCCCGCTGAACACCCGGACGCCCGACCCCGCCATTCCGCGCTCCCTCCGCCTCCCGCCCCCCACGGCGCCCCGCCTCGCCGCTCGCTCGTCACGCGATGAATCGGGCCGGCCGCGGCCGGTGCCGCCCTCGCCGCCGACGGGCACGCTTATCGCCGGCCGTTGAGCCGCCGGATCACACGCGCGGGCACGCCGACCGCCACGCCGCGTGCGGGGACATCCTTCGTCACGACCGAGCCCGCGCCGGTCACCGCGCCCGCGCCGATCCGCACCGGCGCCACCAGCATCGAGTCGCTCCCGATGTAGGCGCCGTTGCCGATCGTGGTCCGGTGCTTCCGCCGGTCGAGGCCGTAGTTGCACGTGATCGTCCCGGCCCCGATGTTCACGTCCGTCCCGATCCAGGCGTCGCCGAGGTAGCTCTTATGATGCACCTTCGTGCGGTCGCCGACGCGCACCTGCTTCATCTCCGCGTAGTTGCCGATCTCGACGTTCCGGCCCACCACCGTGCCCGGCCGGAGATGCGCGTACGGTCCGACGGCCGTCCGGTCGCCGAGGCGGCACTCCTCGAGCGATGAGTCCCGCACCCGCACGCCCCGCCCCACGATGGCGCTGTGGAGACGGGCGCCGGGACCGATCTCACAGGCGGGGCCGATTACGGTCCGCCCGGTCACGATCGTGAACGGATGCAACACGGTGTCGCGACCGATCCGGACGCCCTCGTGGACGAACGTGGATGCGGGATCCACCACCGTCACCCCGTCGAGCATCAGCCGCCGCAGGATCCGCCGGCGCAGCACCGCGTCGGCGTCGGCGAGATCGTCGCGCGTGTTGATGCCGACCATCTCGTCGGGGTCCGCGACCGTCACCGTGGTGACGTCCCGGCCGGCGGCCGCGAGCACGTTCACCGCATCGGTGAGATAGTACTCGCCCTGCCGGTTGTCCGGCCGCACACGCCGGAGCGCCCAGTGCATCTCCGACACCCGCACGCAGTACATCCCGGCGTTGACCTCGCGAATCGCCGCCTCCTCGGGCGTCGCGTCCTTTTCCTCGACGATGCGCGCAAACCGGCCGGCCGGATCCCGCACGATCCGTCCGAACCGTCGCGTCTGCTCCACGACCCGCGTTGCCAGCGCGGCGGCCCCCCTGCGCCCGACCGCCCGCCGCAGGGCGCGCAGCGTATCCACCGACACGAACGGCATGTCGCCGTAGATCACGTAGGCCAGTCCCGTGCGCGTCCGGCGAAGCGCGCGCGCCACCGCGTCACCGGTGCCGCGCGGGGGATCCTGCACGACGTAGTCCACGCCGCCCCCGATCGCCTCTCGGATCGCACCGCTGTCGCGATTTACGACCACGAGGATCCGGCCGGCGCCGGCGCGTCGCGCCGCCTGCAGCACGTATGCCAGCATGGGACGGCCGCACAGCGGGTGCAGGACCTTGGGCAGGGCGGATTTCATCCGCGTGCCATGGCCCGCGGCCAGAATGACGGCGGCCGGTTGTTCCACAGGGTTGCCTCCGAAGCACTGCGCGTACCGGGGTGCCCCACGTGATTCGCGGCGGAACGGCGCCGCCCCTGCGACGCGGCACCGCGGGCCGGGTCGGCGCGATGTGTCGCGTGGACGGTGCGGGCCGGGTCGCGGATGGCTGGGGGGCCAGGATTCGAACCTGGACACTCAGATCCAAAGTCTGATGGCCTACCGTTAGCCGACCCCCCACCGCTCCACAGCGATGGTAGCGTAACCCACCCGGAGCCGCAAGCGGCGCCCCCGCGTGGCGGGCGCCGCCTGGCCTGCGGGCTCCGCGGACACGTCCGCTTAGACGAGCGCGATCACCTCGATCTCGACCGCGGCCTCCCGCGGGAGCTTGGCGACCTGCACGGTCGAGCGGGCGGGCGGCTGCTCGCGGAAGTACTCGCCGTAGATCTCGTTCATCGTGCCGAAGTCGTTGAGATCGCGAAGGAACACCGTGGTCTTGACCACTCTGTCCAGCGACGAGCCGGCCGCGGCGAGCACGGCTTTGAGATTCTCCATCACGCGTTTTGTCTGCGCACGGATGTCCCCGGGAACGAGCTGCCCCGTGCCGGGATCGAGCGGCACCTGCCCGGCCGCGTACACTATTCCGTTCGCCACGACCGCCTGTGAGTACGGGCCGATCGCCGCCGGCGCCGCATCAGTCCTCACGATCCGCTTGTCCATTGCCCTCTCCCTCCTCGATCGTACCGGGATCGCCGCGCACCGCGGGGCCCGACCCGGCGTCTCTTCGTAGAGAGGAGTTCGCGCCGGCGCGCGGCGCGGCCTTCAACATCGCGCGCCTGTGGGGAGCGTTACGGCTCGCTCAGCGTACGGTACGCGCGGTGGTAGTAGAGCAGCGGGCGCCGCCCCGGGACACTCTCGGCGGCCTCGACCGCCGCGACGAAGATCGTGTGGTCGCCGCCGGGGTGCGACGCGGTGATCCGGCACTCCAGATGCGCCACGCACCCGTCGAGCAGCGGCGCGCCGACGCGCCCGGGTCGAAACGCGATGCCGCGGAACGCATCCGGCCCCTCCGGCCGGTCGTTTGCGGAGAAGAAGCGGGACACGGTTTCCTGCCCTGCGGCCAGGATGTTGACCGCGAAGACGCCGGCGCGTTCGAGCACCTCGTGGGACAGACGGTGCCGCTCGATGCAGATGAGCACGAGCGGCGGGACGAGCGACAGCGACGCAAACGCGTTGACGGTCACGCCGTGGGGCCCGTCCGGACCCGGCGCGGTGACGACCGTGATGCCGGTGCCGAAGTGCGCGAGCGTCTCGCGAAACAACGCTTCGCTCACGCCATCCTGCCGACCCACACGGCCTCCCCTTCCCGCGGAATGCGATCGCGGCGTGACGGGTTCGCCCCCACGCCGCCGATCCCTCGAACGTTCACGACGCGCCACTACGGCCGGTTCGGCACCTGCACCTGCGTGCCGACCGCCTGATCGATCTGGGCCAGCGCCAGGTTGTAGTTGTACTCCGCCGCGATCACGCTGCTGTCGGCCGACGCCAGGTTCTGGATCGCGGTGACGACCTCCAGCTGGGTGCCGACGCCCGCCTGGAACCGCACGTTCGCGATGCGGAGCTGTTCCCGGGCAGAGACCAACCCCGCCTCCGCGGCGACCAGCTGCTCCGCCGCCTGTTGAAGATTCAGATAGGAGGTGCGCACCTGGCTCTCGACGCTCTGTTCGGTCTGCTGCTCGCTCACCTGCGCCTGCTGCAGCTGCACCTGCGCCGCCTGCACCTTCGATTTGGTCAGCCCGCCATCGAAGATCGTCAGCGTCAGCGCGATCGTCCCCGTCCAGTCCACCGGAGGGCTCGAGGACAGATTGTTCGTCTGGATGAACGGTCCGCCCGACACCGTGATGTTCGGCCGCAGACCTGCCTTGGCGAGGTCGATCGCCGCCTGCGCGCCCGCGATGTTCGCGCGCGCCTGCTGCAGTTCGGGGCGCTGCCGCAGCGCCATCTGGATGAGCGTGTTCAGGTCCTGCGGCGGGTTGGGCAACCCGAGCGGCGTGGCCGGCGTCACGATCGTCGCCTGCGGCAGGTTCAGCACGATCGCCAGCGTGTACTGCGCCTGCACCGCGGCGGCCTTTTGCTGGGCGAGCGTCTGCAGCGCGCTCGCGAGCTGCGTCTGGGCCTGAAGCAGGTTGAACTGCGGAGACGTCCCGACGGTGACCTGCGCCTGCGTCACGCGCACGTTCTCCCGCGACGCGTCCACGGCCCGTTGGCCCGAGGCCGCCAGCGCCGCGGCGGCCTCGACGTTGTAGTACGCCTGGCGCGCCTGCAGCACGATCGTCGCCGCCTGCGCGGCGAACGCAGCCTGATCCGCCGCCACCTTCTGCTGCGCGATCGTGACCTGGTCCTGGAGCGCGTTCCCGGTGTACAGCGGATACGTCAACGCGAAGCTCGTCGCGTAGGCCGGCGTCTGCGATCCCGGGAGCGTGATCGTCGTGCTGAAGGGGGTCGGGACCCCGCTGATCGTGATGTTCCCCTGGATCGGCAGGGTCTGCGGGTTGCCGGCCGTCTGCTGCGTGTAGCTCGCCTTGTACTGCACGGTGGGCCAGAGTCCGGCCTCGGCCTGGGCGAGGGTCGCGCGGTCGAGCGCGACCTGCAACGCGGCCTGCTGGATCACGTAGTTCTTCTGGAGCGCGGTGGCTACCGCATCGGTCAGCGACAGCGACTGCCCCCGGCCGATCGTCGGCACGGCCGGCACGGCCGGAATCACCGGCAGGCCGGAGCCGGACGGCGGCGTGTACGGCGTTGGCGCGGGGGGCTGCTGTGCCGCGGCGGGCGCCGCGGGCAGCGCGAGAACGATGCAGACGAGCACAATGGCGAAGCGATGGAACCAGACGGACATGCTGAACCTCCTCGACCTAGAGCGCTTGACGCGGCCCCGCGGACGTCGGCCGCGCCACGAGGCCGTACAGAATCAGGGACACCATCGCCCCCACGTAGTCCTCGTCGGCGTGCCGGGCCGCGGACGCGTCCACGTCGAGCACGTGCTGGACCATGATGTGGCTCATCAGCATGCGAAAACAGATCGCCGCAGTAAGCTCCGTCTTCACCGGCCTGAAGACCCCCTCGGCGATGCGCCCTTGCAAATACGTCTCCAGCCGCGCCACAAACGGCTCGCAGAGTCTTGCGAAGAACTCCTGCCGCAGACTCTCGTGCAGATCGGCCTCGTGAACGCTCAGCCGGAGAAACGCCGCATAATTCGACAGGCTCGTGATCCGGCTCTCCAAGAGCCCGCGGAGGAACGACTCGTCATCGCCGTTCGCGAGACCGCTCCCGTTCGGTGCCGCCGAGGCCTCCTCGGCGATCAGCGCAAACACGCCTCGAAGGACCTCCTGCTTGCTCGGGAAATAGAGGTAGATCGTCCCTTCCGCGAGCCCCGCCGCCGAGGCGATCTCCCGGATCGTGGCGCCGTGAAACCCCTTCTGACTGAACACAACGAGCGCCGCCCGGAGAATCTGCCCGCGACGCTCCTCCGCCCTCTCGTCCCGTGCCGCTTCGCTCAGACGCACCATTGCCAGCCCCGCAAACCTGTCACGTTACGCTCCCCCGCTGCCGTTTTTCCGCATTTGATGAATGGACGCTCATTCATCATAGTCCTGAGGCCTCGCAATGTCAACAATCTGCTGCAGATTTGCTGCAATCGAGGGGAACCCCTCACCGACCGGCCGTGTCGGCCGTCTGCCCGAGGGCCCACCGGCTCGGAGCGATCCGGACGGTGCCCTGACTCTCGTCCACCCCATCGAACGTCAGCACGGAGATGTATCCATCAACCAGTTTTTCCCGAGGCTGGACGGCCTCAATCAACACCCCGATGCCGACGACGTCGGCCTGGCACTCCCGCATCAGATCGTACACGCCGCGTGCGGTCCCGCCGCCCCGAAGGAAATCGTCGACGAACAGCGCCCTCGCGCCCGGCGGCACCGCGCGGAGCGGCAGCGTCATCGACTGAACCGTGCGGGACGACCCGGAGACGTAATTGACCGTCACGGACGATCCCTCGGTGACGCGTCCGCCGCGCCGGATCGTCACCAGCGGCACGTTGAACGCGCGCGCCGTCATGAGGGCGAGGGGGATCCCTTTGACCTCCATCGAGAGCACCACGTCCGGCCGGCGGTCCGAGAAGAACGTCGCGAACGCGTCGCCGAGTCGCCCGACCAGCGTGGGGAACGAGAGCAGGTCGGTCGTGTAGAGGAAGCCGCCTGGGAGGATCCGCGCGGGGTCGCGGAGTCGGCCGGCGAGGTCCTCGGCGAGCCCGCGGATCTGCGCCGGGGTGCAGAAGGGCGCGTATCTGACGCCGCCTGCGGCGCCGGCAAGCGTTTCGATCCGGCCGAGCTCAAGCATGTCGCACACCTGCCGCAGGGCGGCAATGTCCTCGCTGATCGTGGACTTGGCCGCGCCCAGCGCGTCCGTGAACGTCCCGAGCGAAAAGAGCTTGTGCGGCTCTTGGAAGAGCCGGTGGGCGATCGCCACCATGCGGTCGCCTCGCCGAAGCCGCCTCACCGATGCTCCCCCTGTTCGGCCACATGGGGCGCGGCGGTCCGCGGGGTCAGCCAGCGTTCCGCCATGGCCAAGTCCTCGGAACGGTCCACGTCGACGGCGATCTCCGCCTCATGACAGATCAGCGCGCGTGCGCGAACGCCGGCGATTCTGGCCACGCGCGCTTCCAGGCCGGCGATGCGGAGGCGTCCGGTGGCCAGACCGAGAAGCGTCAAGGGACCGAACAGGCGCGCAAGGTCCCACGGCCGCTTGCGTGCGCGGATCGCGCGCTCGAGGACGGGCCGCGCCCGCTCGAACGCCCGCGGGCGTAGCAGCACGAGGCTGCCGCCGGTGAACACGCCGTCCCGCAGGCGGACAAACGTCTTGCGCGCGTCGGGATACGCTCGCATCACGTCTGCCCTCGGCACGACGCCGTACACCATGTCGGCATCGAGCGCGAGCGCCGCGTCGAGAAACGCCGACACCGCCCGGGGTGTCAGGAGGGGGACGTCCGCCGCGACAGCGAGCACGGGCACCTCGGCGGGAAGTCCCGTGAGGGCGGCGGCGAGGTTCTCGAGCAACCCCCCGCGCTCCCGGACCGTCGCGTCCACCGAGGCCGCAACCGCCGGCGGGGGCGTCTCCGGTCCGACCAAGACGATGCGGCCGGTACGGTTCGTCCCGCGCAGCGCGTCCAGCACGAACTCCACCATCGTCCGGCCGCAAAGAGGCGCGAACGCCTTCGGCAGCGGCGCTCCCGTCAGCGCTGGGTCCGGCCTGCCGCCCGCCAGCACCACCACGGTGACCGCGAGCACGTCGGGGGCTCCGACGTGCGCCTGCCCGGCGCGCGGTCGGGGCGTCGTCTGCGCATCGGGCATTCGGGCCGGCTAACGCTCCTCGGCGAACGTGCGCGTGACGATGACCTCGAGATCCCCCGGCTCGGACAAGGCGGCGGCGATCGCCCGCGCGTCGGCTTCGTTGGCGGCAAGCGCGAAGACCACGGGCCCCGTGCCGGACAGGGCCACGCCGAGCGGCTTGTGGGCGAGCATGCGGTCGCGGACGGCCGCGACCGCCGGGTAGTGGGCGGTGACGACGTCTTCGAACACGTTGCAGACGAGGCGGCCCACCTGCACCGCGTCCTCCGCTTCGATCGCGCGCACCACGGCCTGCGTGTCGGGGCGGCGGTGCGTGGCCGGATGATCGAGCACGCGATACGCCCATTCGGTCGAAATCTGGATCGCAGGACGCGCGAGCACGACCCACGTCGTCGGGAGCGGCCGCAGCGGACGGATGCGCTCGCCTCGGCCCAGCGCCAGCGCGGCGCCGCCCGCGAGAAAGAACGGCACGTCCGAACCGACGTGGCTGGCGAGATCGAGCAACTGGCCGTCGGACAGGCGCAGCTTCCACATCTGCGCCAATCCGAGGAGGGTCACCGCGGCGTCGCTGGAACCGCCGCCCAGCCCCGACGCGATGGGGATGCACTTGGTGAGCTCGACTTCGACACCCTTCGGAATCTGGAAGGCCTCCTTGAGGTATTGCGCGGTCCGGTACACGATGTTCTGCGTATCCGGCGGCACGTCCGTGCTCGCGCAGCGGATCGTGATTCCGCTGTCGCTCTCGCGGAGAGTGATCGAATCGTGGAGCTCGACGGTGTGGAGCACGGTTTCGATGTCGTGATAGCCGTCGGGGCGGTCACCGAGCACATCGAGCGTGAGGTTGATCTTCGCGTACGCGTTCAGGTGCAGCTCTTTCAATGCCGCAACCTCCTTCCCAAAAACACAACCCGCGGGGCCACCCTCAGGCGGCCTCCGCGGGATGAATCACGGACGGCACGACAACCGGCGGTATCGGCGCTACCCATGACCGGCGCATCTCCGGTCCTCCTTCGCCGGGAACAACTTGCCACAGTCCCCATTTCTCGCCGCCTGCGTAGTTTCCTCCCTTGTCCCGTCGCCTTGACACCTTCCTTAAATTGCCTATGATGTGGGTTATGGCCAACACCCCACCCGACGAACACACACCGCTGCCCCCTCCGGAGACCGACGCCGCGCCCGAAGCGGAGTTCCAGTCCGTCCCGCCGGCCGCGCGCCGGCCGCCCAGGTGGCCGCAGGTCGTCCGCTGGACCCTGCTCGGCGTGTTCATCGCGTTCGCCCTTGGACTGGCCGGCGTCGCCGGATACGTGGGCGTGCATGCGACCCCCGGCGGATCCACGTTTGGATGGCCGCTCAAGGTCACCGGTCGCACCAACATTCTGATCATGGGGCTCGATCGTACCGTGAGCGACCAAAACCCCAACGTGGAGTACCCGGTGAGCCGCACGGACACGCTGATCGCCGCGAGCTTCGACCCGGCGACGCACCGCGTCTACCTCCTGAGCATCCCGCGCGACACGCGGACGACGATCCCCGGCCACGGATTCGACAAGATCAACGCGGCGCACGCGTACGCGGGAGAGCCGCTGACAACCCGCACGGTCGAGAACCTGCTGGGCGTGTCGTTCCCCTACTACATCGAGCTCCACGTCCGCGGCCTGGTGCACCTGATCGACGCGGTCGGCGGCGTCACCGTCCGCATTCCCAAGGATCTGAACTACGACGACAACTGGGACGGGCTCCACATCCATCTGAAGCAGGGCAATCGCCGCCTCGGCGGCGCCCAAGCGATGGGCTACTCGCGGTTTCGCCACGATCCGCTCGGCGACATCGGGCGGATCCAGCGCCAACAGCAGGTACTGGACGCGCTGCTCGTGGAGCTCCGTCAGCCGCGGATCGTGCTGCGGGCGGACCGCGTGCTCAACGTGTTCCGGCAGGACACCACCACGAACCTCGACCAAACGCAGCTCATCGCGCTCGGGGCGTTTGGGGCCCGCCTGCCCCATGGGAGTCTCGTCCGGGAGACGCTGCCGGGTCGCTTCGGCGGGTACGACGGCTACTGGCTGCCGGACCCGGCGAAGGATCGAGCGCTCGTCATCAAGTTCTTCTACGGGATGGACGCCACGGCGTTCTCCGGCACGACGATCGAGGTCGTGAACGCGAGCGGCAGCCGAGACGTCGCCGCGGACGCGATCGCCCGCCTCAACGCGCTGGGACTCCGCGTTCTCCGCGTGACCACGGCCGCCGACGCGTCCGAGGCGGTGCTGATCGTTCACCGCGGCGACCCGGCCGTGGCGCACGTCGTTGCCGGGATTACCGGCGTTCGCCGGATCGTGCGGACGCCCGCGCAGGGCGGCCCCGACCTGTCCGTCGTCCTCGGGCGGATTCCCGCGGCTGCGACGCCCGACCCGCCCGCGCACCCTTAGCCGGCGGGACGCGACAGCACCGGATGCAGGGCGCGCGCGAGCGCGCCCAGCGCGTCCAAACCCAACCGCTCCGCGCGCACCCCGGGATCGATCCCGCACACATCGCACGCGGCTGCCACGACACCGGCCGGCAGATCGAGCCCGTGGGTCAGCGCGTTCAACAGGGTCTTCCGGCGCTGCCCGAATCCGGCCGCGACGATCCGGAAGAACTCATCGGCGTCGGGCACGGCGACCCTGGGCTCCGGGGACGGCACGATTTCCACCACGGCCGACTCGACCTCCGGCGGCGGGAGAAACGCCCCCCTCGGGATCCGCCACACGATCCGGGCCGCGCCGCGAAACTGGACCGCGATGGACAGGCGCCCGTAGGCGGCGGTCCCCGCCGACGCGGTGATCCGCTCGGCCACCTCGCGCTGCACGGTCACGACGAGACGTGCGATCCGAAGCGCGGGGGTGAGCAGGCGGATCAATACGGGCGCCGCGATGTTGTAGGGAAGATTGGCCACGACCTTCCGGGGGGCGTCCGGCGTTCCGCCAAACAGCTCGTCCAGGGGCAGCGCCAGCACGTCGCCGGCGACGATCCGAGCCGCGGGATACGCGGACAGGGTCTCGGCCAGAACGGGGATCAAGCGCCGGTCCAACTCCACCGCGGTGACCTGCCCGGCCCGCACGGCCAGCGCTTGCGTGAGCGTGCCGAGCCCCGCCCCGATCTCGAGCACCGCG
The DNA here is from genome assembly GCA_035632615.1 of bacterium. Lineage (GTDB taxonomy): Bacteria > Sysuimicrobiota > Sysuimicrobiia > Sysuimicrobiales > Segetimicrobiaceae > JAJPIA01. The sequence goes on from DASQGM010000009.1 coordinate 12,601, forward strand.
TCGGCCTTGGAAAGCGCCGCCGCCGTGACGATCCGGTCGAGCGCACGCTCGCTCACCAGGAAGTGCTGCCCGAAACGCTTGAGCGGTCGAATGCCGAACCGTCGAAGGACGGCCCGCGTGCCCTGCGGCGTCACCAGCGGGGACTCAGGTGCGATGTGCTTCCCCCGGCGGGGAACACAGATTCGCGCGACAAGCCGCGGTCAGCGGCCGCCGATGATGTAGACCTTGACCTCCCGACGGCCGAACTGGATCGCCTCGCCGTAGCTATTGTAGCAGAGGTCGATGCGCCGGCCACGGATCGATCCGCCGGTGTCCCCGGCCACCGCGTACCCATACCCTTCGATGTAGAGGTGGCTCCCGAGCGGGATCATCGACGGGTCGACGGCCACGATGCCCCGCTGCGCAACCATGCCGATCGCGGTTCGGGGACCGACGCCGCCGCCGAAGTTGTTCGGGCCGGGGTAGTACGCGGTCGCCTCGAGCATCATGTACTCTCGACCCGCGAACTCCCCGCGCGAGGCGATCATGGCCCGCGTGCCGACGGCAATGACGCGGGGCGTCGGCGCCTGGGCCACCGCCCACGCTTGGGGCTCCATCATCGCCGGCTTGCCGTTCGCGTACAGCACCCGGACGGTACGCGCCTTGGTTCCAGCGCGGCCGGTACTACGCACCACGGTGTTCCCCTTGAACAGGCTGACGTCGTTCACGACCGCCGAACCGAACGGGATCGTCCCGTACTCGACCCACGTCCGCCACTCCCGCCGCTCGACCGTGACCCGAGCGCCGGGGAGCAGGGGCGCCTGCAGACCGGGGTACACCTTGTCGATCGGCCCCACCCGAATACCCAGCGTCCTCAGGGCTTCTCCGACGGTCTCCGCCGCGACCCGCTGCGGATAGGGCCGGCCGGCGACCACCGCGGAGAACGGGACCGCGCGAACCACCTTGACCTGGATGTCCGGCCAGACGGGCGTGTCCCCGGCC
>DASQGM010000010.1:0-4191 GCA_035632615.1 bacterium
GAGGCCGGTCGAGGGGTCCGCGCCGGCGGCGCGCACACGGCGCGCCTCGACGTCCGACGCGCCGAAGCGCCCCGCGGCGAAGAAGACGCGCGCAGCCGGCGGAACTCGTCGGAAAGGCGCCGGGACCCGGCCGCGCCCGGCGAAGCGCCGGCGGTCCTGAGCGGTGGACACGGACCGCACACCGGCCGTGCACGTTGCGCGCCCGCGTGCCATAATGGAACCACGTATGACGCACGAGATCCAAGCGCTCTCCATGAGCTGGCGGGTTGCCCGTGCGCTTCGCGAACCCGGGTGGAGCGGCGAGGTGCTCGCCGTGCACCCGCGCAGCTGCTACCTTGTGGATGAGGACGGCAGCATCTCCGCGGTGGTCCGGCAGCCCCTCGGCAACGGCCCCTTCAACTTGGTGATCCCCGCCGCCCCTGCCCCGGCGTTCCACGAGCTGTCGGTGGGGACACCAGCCGCCGGCACCGGCGACCAAATCACCATCGGTGACGCGATACGGATCGGGCTCGGCGCCGCGACCCTGTGGGATCCCAAGGCGTATCCGGGTCTCGCCGCGGACGACCTGGCGCTGTCTCGCTGCCTGGTCGCGGCCTACCAGACGGCCGTCGGGGCGTCCCCGAACGCGAGCCTGGCGCGCCTGCTCCCCCACCTGCAGGAAGAGGATCTCCCCGCGCCGATGCAGGAGATCACGCACTTCCCGCGCAGTCACGCGCTGATCGCGGGACTCGTCGACGCGCTCGCACAGCGGAACCGCCGGAGCCTGAAGGTCGTCACGTCGTCGCTCGCGGGGCTCGGCCCGGGGCTCACACCGTCCGGGGACGACTTCCTCGCAGGTGTCCTCGTCGCGCTCGCGCTCGCCCACGAACAGCGTCCCGATCCGGTGCTCGCCGAGATTGCCGGACTGCTCGTCGAGACGGCCGCGCCACGCACGCATGAGATCAGCGCGGCGTACCTCCGGGCGGCCTACGCGGGCGAGGTGAGCGACCGCTGGCACCCCCTGATCGGCGCGATCGCGGCCGGAGACGCGGCAGGCGCGGGCGCGGCGGCCCGGGGCGTGACCGAGATCGGGGAAACGTCCGGGGCGGACATGCTCGCAGGATTCATTGGCGGGCTCGGGGCGATCTACCGGATCTCGCCGCTACCGTGGACGGAGGCGGTGCTCCCCAACGTCGGGGCGCAACCGTCAGGGACCCCACCGCCGGCGGGCGACGCCCGCGCCTAGCGCCGCACCCACCCCACGCGCTTGCGGCTCCCAAAGAAACAGGTCTCCGTGGCGCCGGAGGCGCCGCCGGTCGCTCCGAGGAGCCGGACGATGAGACGCCGCTCCACCGCCGTGGCCGTGCTCGCTGTTCTGCTTGGAGCCGGCGCCGCGACGGCGGTGCCGCAGGTGCAGCTCGAGTTCTGGACGATTTCCCTCCAGCCGATGCTCACGGCCCACGTGCAGGGCGTGATCGGCCGGTACGAGCACGCGCATCCGGGTGTGCGGGTTCGTTGGATCGACCTCCAGTTGGAGGCGCTCGACCAGAAGCTCCTGGCCGCGATCGCCGGCGGCGTCGCCCCCGACGTGGTGAACCTCAACACCGAGATCACGATCCGGATGGCGCAGGCCCACGCGCTCGTGGACATGGACGCCGCCGTGCCGGCGGCCGCGAGGGCCCGTTACTTCGCCAACATCTGGGCGTCGCTGCGCGTCCAGGGCCGCGCCTACGGGATTCCCTGGTACGTGGAGCCCGATGTCCTCGCCTACAATCAGGCGCTGTTCCGGCGCGCCGGATTGGATCCGGCCCATCCACCGCGCACGATGGACGAGTTCATCCAGACGGCGGTGACGATCAAGCAGAAGACCGGCGTGTATGGGTTCATGCCGAACGTGGACACGACACGGCTGCTCACGCTGTTCCAGGAGGACGGGCTGCCGGTGCTGAGCCCGGACCGGCACCGCGCGGTCTTCGACAGTCCGGCGCACGTGGCGTTGCTCGCGCGGTACGTCGACGCGTTCAAGCGCGACATGTTCCCCGCCGACACCCTGCGGCGCGGGTATCTCGGCGCCACGGAACGGTACGCCGCCGGGCAGCTGGCGATGCTCGTGACCGGTCCCGAGTTTCTCCTCCGAGTGCGCTCGGACGGTCCGGACGTCTACCGCGAGACCCTGGTCGCCCCGGAGCCGATCGGGCTCGGGCACGTGCTCGACCTGCCGACGATGGATCTGGCCGTGCCGACGGCGAGCCGCCACCGCGCCGAGGCGGTCGACTTTGCGCTGTTCGTCACGAACGACGAGAATCAGCTCGCGTTCTCCCATGTCGTCGTGGCCTTTCCCTCCACCCGCGCGGCCGCGGCCGACCCGTACTTCACCCAGGCCGGGACTACCCCCGTGGACCGCGGCCGCGCGATCGCCGCGCGGGAGCTCGGGATCGCGCGGGACCTCACCGTCGTCACGCCCCACAGCGATGAGCTCTTCCGCATCTTCCGCGAGGCCGTGGAGAACGCGTTCTTCGACCGCATGACGCCCCAGCAGGCGCTGTCGTGGGCGACGAGAGAGTGGAACGGCCGGCTCTGATTCCTGTCCTCGCGCTCGACTCAGACGCGCCACGCGATCTCGAGACAACCCGCCGAACACCCTCAGCGAGATGACCTTGAGACGACCACGTTTCCGATAAGGTCCCCGCACCCAAATACACTCCCCGCCTGATGGCGGGCCCGGCTTGGACCGCACTAGCATGAAATTGCGAGGCAGTGCGGGCCGGCGGCCAAAGGAGGTCAGACCATGCAGGTTGCGCCGAGCGGTGGAACAAGCGGAAAGATTTCCATCATCATGTTCAGCGGGACCGCGGACAAGTTCATTCCGCTGGGGGTCATCTCCCAGGCGGCGGCGGCGATGGGAATGCAGGTCAACATCTTCGTCACGGGGTTCGCGTTGCGGGGATTCACCAAGAAGCCCCAGGATCTTCCGTTCCCGGTAGAGTTCGCCGACATGGCGCCTGCGCTCGCCAAGGGCATGCAGGCGAACCGCGTCGCGCCGTGGGACGCGATGCTCGTCCAGGCCAAGGAGCTGGGCGCGAAGGTCTACGCCTGCTCGATGATGGCCAGCGTGATGGGGCTGACGAAAGCCGATTTCGGCGATCTTGTCGACGATGTCGTTGGGGCCGCGGCTTTTCTACAGATGTCGGAAAACGGCCAGACATTGTTCATCTGAGGTGCGGACATGGACGGCGGCATCGCGGGCCGGACGCTCGTGGACTCCCGGGGCTCGTCGTGCCCGGGCCCGATCACAGATTTGGCCTTGGCCTACCGGCGGGCCAAAGTGGGCGACGTCATCGAGCTCTGGGCCACCGACCCCGGTGTCAAACCCGACGTGCGGGCGTGGGCGGCAAAGACGGGGAACGAGATCGTGTCCGTCGAGGATCGCGGGGACACCATCGTCACCGTCCTTCGGATCGTGAAGCGATGAGGGTCCGACTGTGAAGCGGGTGCTGATCGTCGGCGGAGGCACCGGGGCCACGATGCTGGCCAACACCCTGGACAAGCGGCTGTTCGACATCACGGTCCTGAGTAACTCACCGGCGCACGTCTTCCAGCCAGCGTTCCTGTACATCGCGTTCAAGAACGCGAGCCCGCACGTGATTCGAGACGAGCGGCGGCTACTGGCACGACACGTTCGGTTTGTGCAGGAATCGGTCACACGCATCGACCTCCAGGACCGAGTGGTCACCACTCGCGACGGCGCGCGATATGACTACGACTACATCGTGGTGGCGACGGGCGTGACGACGGACCCGTCACAGATCCCCGGTCTCGCCGAGATCGACGCGCAGTTCGGCAACTATCACAGCACAATCGCGCAGGCCCAAAAGGTCTGGGCACACCTCGACGCCTTCCGAAGTGGCACGATCGTGCTCGGACAGACCAGCCCGATCATCAAGTGCCCGCCGTCGCCGGTGGAAGGCATCCTGCTGTCCGAGGAGTTGGTGCACGCGAGGGGGCTGAAGGAGAAGACCCGGCTGGCCTTCATCACGCCGTACCCGCGCCCGTATCCCGCACAGCCGATGAACGAGATCGTCGAGCCGATTCTGCGGGCCCGCGGGATCGAGATCTTCACGTTCTTCGACGTGGATCGCATCGACCCGGCAACCAGGACGATCTCTTCGATCGAAGGAGATCAGCTACAGTACGACCTGCCCATCCTGATCC
>DASQGM010000011.1:0-3238 GCA_035632615.1 bacterium
TCGCCCGCACGGACGACGTGCTCGCGCTGCAGCACGCGTGGGGGCGGCTCTCCGGGCGCGAGCGCGCCGTCCTGACGTTGCGGTTCCACGAAGGGCTCCCGCAGGGTCAGGTCGCCGAACGCGTGCGCATGTCGCAGATGCAGGTGTCCAGGATTCAGCGCCGCGCGCTGCAGCGGCTGCGCGCGTTCATGAGCGAGTAGTCCGCGGGACCCGCGTTCGCCACGAACCATGCCGTACGCGTGCGGCACACGACCCCCGGGACGCTCCGGTTCCGGCAGGCGGCGTGCGCCGCCCCTCGACGCGAGAGATGTCGCGCTTGCCGCACACCACGACGCCACCGCTACATACTGTCTATCCGCGTCGCCGAGAACCCAACGCGCGCGACCGCTCGGCGCAGGAACGTACCTCGTCACTCTGAACACGTTTGATGAACCGATAGAACCGGCTCACCTCACCACGGTCGGTTTCTTCTTGATACGCGACGCCCCAGTGCGCAGCGTCGAAGGCGCGGAAGAACTCGTCCCACGGGATGCGCTTCAGCGCGGCCTTGATACGATACTCTGGAAAGTCGATGCGGAGACCGGGGGTGCGTCGGTCGCGCCCGAACCCGCCGAGGATCGCCGGTCTGCCGCCGGGGCGCTCAACCCACCGCCTGATCTCGTCATGGTCCACCGCGTATCTCGACGGGTCCGGCACGACGGCATCCTCGCGTCGATCGACGAATGTTCCTCCTTTTGTATGCCCCGCCGCAGCCGGCGCGAAACGCTCCGGAAGGCGCGTCGGCGGCGACGTGTCACCGTCGCGGGCGCGTGGGCCTCACTTGCGGGAACGTCGCGCGTTCTTGGACGGCCGGCGACGGCCGGCGAGCCGGGCGAGCACGCGGACCGAGCGACCGGACACCTGCATCCCGCGCCGCTTGGCGCGTCTGACGTCGCGGCGCGCGGCGTGACGATCCGGCGCGTCGGCACTCGGACGTGGCACTCGCGTCCTCCTCGCAAGCGTGACATCCATGGCCCTGCATCGTCACACGCGCAACGTCGCCGGCCGGTCACGCGGCCGGGACGCAACCCGCCCTGTTCCGTTACCCGGTGGAACGCCGCGCTTCCTCTAGCCGCCTGTGCCGTTCCGGCCGACGCCATGGTACGATCTGGATCGGCGACCCACACGACTACGCGGAAACAGATCCGGTCCCGGAGGAGCGGCGGGCCGGCCACCGGGGGGCGAAACGCAATGCGCACGAGCGGATGGCTTCGATACACGGCGGCCGCGGTCGCCGTCGTGTGTGTGGTGTGTCTCAGCGGGAGCCCATCGCCCGCGACCGGCGACCCGTCGGAGGCCGGCGGATCGGGCGAGATCTCGATCCTCGTGAGCGGGCTTCCGCTCGGCGCCGATGTGCCCGGGGACTTCCTCGGCCTGAGCTTCGAGACGTCTGCCCTGGCCGACAATGAGTTCGCCGCGGACCGTCCGGTGCTGGTTCGGTTGTTCGCCAACCTCGGCACAGGCGTCGTCCGGTTTGGCGGCAACACGCTCGACCAGTCGGCCTGGACATCCGCTGGCGCGTTTGAGGGCGCCACGTCGACCGTGACCCCGGCCGATCTGCAGCGCATGTTTGACTTCACGCGGCAAGCCGGCTGGAAGGTGTTGCTCGGTCTCGACCTCGGGCACTACGACCCCGAGGCTGCGGCCGACGAAGCGGCGATGGCCGCGCGCCTCGGGGCCCGCTCGCTGGACGCCTTTGAGTTCGGCAACGAGCCCGACCTGTACGTCCGGACCTACGCGGGGGCCCTGCGGCCTTCCTCGTACAGCGTGCCGGAGTACCTGCACGAGTGGCAGGAGTACCTCCGGGCCGTGCGGCGCCGCGTGCCGAACGCGCGGGTGGTCGGCCCGAGCATCGCCGGCACGGCGGGCGGCGTCGAGATCCTGCGCCAGCTCGCCGAAGCCGAACACGACGAGATCGAGTTCGCCACGTCCCACCACTACCCGTTGGGGGCGCCGATCACCGATCTCAATTCGCCCGCGTACGCGAGCATCCCCAATCTGGTCTCGCCCGCGCTCCGGGCGCGGGAAGTCGAGGAAATCGGCGGGTGGGTTCGGACCGTCACGGAGGTCGGTCAGTCGCTCCGTCTCACCGAGACCAACTCCGTCTTCGGCGGAGGGAAGCACGGCGTCAGCGACACGCTCGCCGGTGCCCTGTGGACCGTGGACTACATGTTCCGCGTCGCTCAGCTCGGCGTGATCGGGATCAACCTGCACGCGACGATCGATCGCTGCGGCGGCTACACACCGATCTGCGCCTCAACGCTCGCCGACGCACAGGCGGACCGGGTGCACGTCCAACCCAACTACTATGCGCTGCTGCTGTTCCATCTGGCCGCGCAGGGCCGGTTCATCCCGACCAAGGTCGCCCCGAACGCGCGCGTGACCGCGTACGCCACGCGCGGTACCGACGGCCTGACCCGGATCACCGTCGTCAACTTCGGCGCTCAGGCGGCCACGGTCAGGATTCGCGTCATCGACGCGGCCTCCAGCACGACGGGCTCCCTCATCCGCCTCCTCGGACCGTCGCTCGACGCCACGGAGGGCGTGACCCTCGGCGGACGCGTCGTGGCCGCGGACGGGACCGTGGCCATGGACCCGCCGGAGCCGGTCGCGTTCGCCGGCGGCGTGACAAGACTCGACCTCCCCGGCGCAAGCGCCACGGTGCTCACGCTGTCGAAGTAACCGGGCGTACCGACCGGGACACGCGGCACGCCCGCCGAGCCCGGCGTCTCTATTCCCCTGGGGCTCGATACACGATGACCTTTTTGGCTGCCTCGGCCATCTCTTCCACGGTCAAGAGCGCGATGGTCCGCACGGTGGCCCCGCCCGCGCTGTTGACCGCCAAGGACACCGCCGTCATGCTCACGTTGTCGGGAGCTTCCACGATCACGTAGGCCTCCACGCCTCCGATCCCGTAACACAGGGCCTCGACGGATCCACCGAGGTTTTGCATCATTTCGTGCACGGCCTTCCGGCGCGCGGTCGCGCCCCCGCCGTCACGATCCCGGTGGCGCCTCGTGATGTGTATGCCGCCTCGACAAGGTGCGTAGGCACCTCGCGCCTCCCGTGGGGTGCACTCTTCGGCGGCTCGCTGGAGTCGGGTGCTCTTCGATCGCGGTGGAACTTCCCGTTGCCCTCCGGTGCCTCCCGTGGAAGAGACGACCGGACGTCCCGTGTGAACCGTCTTCCCGTGGGAACT
>DASQGM010000012.1:0-1882 GCA_035632615.1 bacterium
CGCCCCCGGTCCGTCTTCGAGGACCCCCGGTTCCGCGATCAGGACGGGCGGAGGGCGCCGAGGTCGACGCGCCGCTGGACGAAGTTGACGTACACCTCGCCCTTGCGGAAGAACGCGTTGTCGAGAATCTTGAGGTGAAGCGGGATCGTCGTTTGGACTCCGCCGATCTCGAACTCGCGGAGCGCGCGCTGCATCCGCGTGATCGCCTCGTCCCGGTCCCGCCCCCACGCGACTACCTTCGCGATCAGCGAGTCGTAGTTCGGGGGGATCGTGTAACCCGCGAACGCGTGCGTGTCGACGCGGATCCCGGGTCCACCGGGCGGCACAAACGCGGTGATCTGGCCCGGGGAGGGAAGGAAGTCCCGAGATGGGTCTTCGGCGTTCACGCGGCATTCGATCGCATGGCCGCGCGACTCGACCTCCCGAGGCAGCGACAGCCGCTCGCCCGCCGCGATCCGGATCTGTTCCTTCACCAGGTCGATGCTCGTCACCATCTCGGTGACCGGGTGCTCGACCTGGATCCGTGTGTTCATCTCGATGAAGTAGAGATGGCTGGTGCCCTCGACGAGGAACTCCACCGTACCGGCGTTGACGTACCCGACCACCTCTGCGGCGCGCACGGCGGCCCGCAGCAGGGCCCGGCGCAGCCGCGGGGTCAGCCCGACGGCGGGGGACTCCTCGAGCAGTTTCTGATGGCGCCGCTGGACCGAGCAGTCACGCTCGCCGACGGCGATGACCGTTCCGCGGCCGTCGGCGAGGACCTGGACCTCGATGTGCCGCGGTTCCTCGAGGTACTTCTCGATGTAGACCTCGCCGTTTCCGAACGCGGCCTCGGCTTCCTGCTGCGCGGCGGTGAACGCGCGCCGCAGATCGGCGGCCGAGTGGACGACGCGCATCCCGCGCCCGCCTCCGCCGGCCGCCGCTTTGATGATGAGCGGGTAGCCGGCGCCCCGTGCGGCGGCGAGCGCGGCGGCCTCGTCGCGGATCGGTCCCGGGCTCCCGGGGATGACGGGAATGCCGGCCTTGCGCATCATCTGCCGCGCCGCCGCCTTGTCGCCCATCTTGTGGATCGCCTCGGGCGGCGGGCCGATGAACGTGATCTTGCAGTCCTGGCAGATCTCCGCGAAGTGCGGGTTCTCTGCGAGGAAGCCGTACCCGGGATGGATCGCGTCCACGCCGAGTAGCTCCGCGGTGGCCATGATGTTCGGGATGTTGAGATAGCTGTCCCGCGACGGAGGCGGGCCGATGCAGAACGCCTCATCCGCGAGCCGCACATGCAGCGTGTCGCGGTCGGCCTCGGAGTACACGGCCGCGGTCCGGATGCCGAGTTCGCGGCACGCGCGGATCACGCGCACGGCGATCTCGCCACGGTTGGCGACCAGGATTTTGGTGAACATGCGGCGGCTACGCGACCGGGGACGGGTCGAGGAGGAACAGGGGTTGTCCGTATTCGACCGGAGCGCCGTTTTCGACCAGGATGCGAACGATGCGGCCGGCGGTTTCGCTCGGGATCTCGTTGAACAGCTTCATCGCTTCCAGGATGCAGACGGTCTGTCCCTGCTCGATCGTGTCGCCTTCCTGGACGAACGGTGCAGCGTCGGGCTTCGGGGCGCGATAGAATGTGCCGACCATCGGCGCGACGATCGGCGTGTAGCGTCTCTCTGCGGCCGTCGCGTGCGCCTCCTCCGCGTGGGCTTCGGTCCCCGCGCGCGCCGCCGGGGCCGCGGCGCCGGGTGCGGACCACGTGACCGGCGCCGCCGCTTGGTCGTGCGCTTTCTTGATCCGGACCTTGACGTGCGCGCCCTCGACCTCGAGTTCCGCGATGTCCGCCTCGGCCGCCAGCCGGATGAGCGCCCGGATCTCCTCGAGGTCAAACCGCTGG
>DASQGM010000013.1:0-3912 GCA_035632615.1 bacterium
TGGGGCGAGGTGCGTTCACTGCGGTACCCTCCAGGTGCACGCGTCCTTGGGAGCAGGCTGCACGCCCCCGCTTCCCGACGACCTCGAGGCGCTCCTGCTGCGTCCTCTAGCGCCGGTGCACACCGGTGGCCGCAACGCGGCCCGACTGCCCCGAGCAGGGCGCAGCCGCTCAAGAGGTCGAGGATCCGGCGACCGGAACCGCCCGTGACTATGCTGCGCGCGCCGCTAACAGCGAATATGCCAGGAGCACCGGATACTCGAGGCCGAGGGCGAGCAGGCCGAGGAGCACGATCCGCGCCGGCGCGCCGCCGTCCCCGCTGCCCGCGAACGCGAGCAGCAACGCGCAAAAGAAGAATACGGACTTGGGGTTCGCGCCCTGCAGCAGGAAGCTCTGCCGGGACAACTGGACCGGCCGAGCCCGCTCGCCCGTGGGTGTGTTCGCCGGCTGGGACCTGCACGCGTGGTACAGCGCTCGAACGCCCAGCCAGGCAAGATACGCCACGCCAACCCACTTCACGGCTTCGAATAGCTGGGGCAACGCTAGAATCAACGCGCCGAGACCGAGCGCCGCGAGCATGCCATACATACCGTTGGCAGTGAGAATGCCGAGAATGCTGGCCTGCGCCGGCCGCCAGCCGTTGTGGATCGAATGGCCGACGACCTGCATCACGGCCGGACCGGGCGTGATGTTGAGGAGGAAGTTCGTGGTGAGGAATGCGGCCAACCAGGTCGGGCCCATGCCGGCGATGCTCATGGTGTGCGTCCCCCCCGGACAACGCGAGGACGCCAACCTAGATCAGGTTGGCGTCGCGGCCACGCATCATGAAGTTCGATCTGTGGCACCTACCTGGTACCGTAACACGCTCCTCATTGTCAACCGGGCGCGGCGGAACGCCGCTCAAGGGCGCGCGCGGTCAGTTCATAGCGCCAGATCGGAATCCGCCGCCACTCCCAAGCCGTACGCACAATGTCCTCAAGCGACGCGCCGCTGCTCCAATACGCAAGCCCGTACTTGGTCGCGCGATGCCCGATGACCACAACCGTCGTTCCATGATACTCTCGGCAGAGATCGCGCAAGAAGGCGCCCAGGCGTTGAACGGCCATGCACAGGCTCTCCCCATGAGGGAACGGCTCCGTGACGCGCCGTGGCCACTCCGCATCCACCTCGGCCGCCGGACGGGGCGTGAGGTCACCGTAGTCGCACTCGCGAAGCCGCGCGTCCGGCACCGGTCGCAGGCCGCGGGCCGCGAAGGCGATCTGCGCGGTGGTCAGGGCACGCTGGAGGTCAGAGCAGAAGATCGCAACCGGCGCCTCCGTCGCGTAGTGCCGCCCCAGCTCAGCCGCCTGCCGCCGCCCGATCGCGGAGAGCGGCACGTCAGCGTGACCGGACGCGAGTCCTGCCTCGTTGTCCACGCTGGTCATGTGGGGGGGATAGAGAAGGGTCACCATCTTGCCCCCCGTGTTCGACGCGGCGGCCGAAAAACTCTCGGTGCCGGCGACAAGGACGAAGAGCGGAGCGTCGCAGAAGACTCCCTGCGGACCAGGCCGAGGGTGTTCGAGGGGAGGTCGCGATGCGACGGGGGTTTGCAGTGTTTGCGGGCGTGGCGCCCGAGATCATTCGCGAGACCGCGCGGGAGGCCGAAGGGCTCGGGTACGACTCCTTCTGGGTCAACCATCCGGGCCCGATCGATGGACTGGCGGCGCTTGGGGTCGCCGCCCGGGAGACCAAGCGCGTGGAGCTCGGGGTCGGCGTGATCCCGCTGCAGCGGCGCGCGCCGGACAGCATCGAACAGGGTGTGCGGGCCAACGCGTTGCCGCTCGAGCGACTCCTGCTGGGGGTCGGGAGCGCAAACCCGGGAGCGCTGAGCCGCATGCGCGAAGGAATCGCGACGCTGCGGTCCTCGCTGTCGGCCCGGCTCATCGCCGCGGCCCTCGGCCCCCAGATGTGCCGCCTCGCCGGGGAGGTCGCCGACGGGGTGCTGCTCAACTGGCTGACGCCCGAGCACGCCCGCCGATCGGCCGAATGGGTGCGCGCCGGTGCGGTCGCGGCGAATCGACGACCGCCGACGCTCTTTGCGTACGTGCGCGTCGCGCTGGGACCGGCCGCCCGCGACCGACTGATGGTGGAGGCGGGCAACTACGCCGCGAATCCCGCATACGCGGCTCACTTTGCGCGAATGGGAGTGAAGCCGGAAGAGACGGCGATCGCGGTCCAGAGTCCGGACGCGATCCCGCCCGCGCTGTCAGCATGGCACGGCGCGGTGGACGAGATCGTTGTCCGCGCGATCACCGGCAAAGACACGGTCGAAGAGCACGTGGCGCTTCTGCGGGCGACGAAGCCGTAGCGCAACGCCCTGGCGTCGGGTTCGCGCGCTCGGGGTCACGAGGGGGCTCGTGTTCGCGGAGAAGGCGGAAGACGGTCGTTCAGCCCCGGCCGATGAACGGCATCTTGGTCGCCATGACGGTCAGGAACTGGACGTTCGCGTCCAGCGGGAGGCTCGCCATGTAGACCACCGCGCGCGCCACGTGGGTCGCGTCCATCCTGGGCTCGACGCGGGTGGATCCGTCGGCCTGGGGAACGCCCGCCTCCATGCGCGCCGTCATTTCCGTCGCGGCATTGCCGATGTCAATCTGGCCGCAGGCGATGTCGTACTTGCGACCGTCGAGCGAGGTCGACCTGGTGAGGCCGGTGATCGCGTGTTTCGTCGCCGTGTACGGCGCCGAGTTCGGCCGCGGGGTGTGCGCAGAGATCGAGCCGTTGTTGATGATGCGGCCGCCACGGGGCACCTGGGTCTTCATGAGCCGGAACGCTTCCTGGGTGCAGAGGAAGGCGCCTGAGAGATTGGTGTCGACGACGGCCTTCCATTGCTCATACGTGAGGTCCTCGAGCAGCACCGGCGGCGCGCCGATCCCTGCGTTGTTGAACAGCAGGTCCAGCCGGCCGAAGACGTCCTTTGTCCTGGCGAACAGGTCCTTGATGGACGTGGGGTTCGTGACATCGGTCGGCACCACGAGCACACGCGATTTTGACTCCGCCGCGGCCCGGGCCGCCGCGTCCAACGGCTCCTTGCGGCGCCCCGCGAGGACGACCGCGTACCCCTCCTGCAGCAACGCCAGTGCGACGGCCCTGCCGACGCCCGTTCCGGCGCCGGTCACCACGGCAACCTTGTTCGTCGATGTCATCTCCCGGGCTCCTTCCACGCTACCGGTTCTCGGCCTCGTCTCGGACGATCGCGCGCGGCTTCCTCTGGGGTGTGTTGGATTCGACTGCCGCGCTGGAATGGCCTCCCGTGGGCCCGCGCCAGCCTTGCCGAGGCCCACCCTACTGCCAGAGCGACGGGTCAGCGATCTTGTGCCGTGCGTCGGCGAGTGACATCCGGCCGGCGCACACCGCGCGATTGAGGCCCAACTCCAACGTGTCCTTGCGCTTGGCCTGATCCAGCGGCTCCGGCCACAGGTTGTTCGGATCGGTGGGGTGACCGCCGAGCTCGAGCGGGATGAGATGATCCTCTTCGTACGACCCCACAGGTCCGGGAAGGTGCCGGGCGGCGATCTGCTGGCGCTTGAGCTGATCCGTGTAGGCTCGGGGAGGTCGTACGGTCTTGGTCCAGCCACGGACGCAGATCGTCTGGTTGATGTTGGCCTGGGTCACCGCAGCGTTGTAGGCGCCCCGGGGCGGCGAGTAGTCGGGTACCGTGCCGGCGCCGGCCGCGGCGGCAAAGGCACCCGGCACGAGCAGCGCCAGGGACAGCATCAGTGGGACCGATCGATACCAGTTGGGCACGAGCATGAGCCTCCGCGCGTGGGTGTGTGGCACGCTACCCTGCCGCCTGGAACAGTTCCACGACGTTGCCGGAGGGATCTTCGCACAGGATCTGCTGACCTCCGGGCCCCGCCACAATCTCGTTACGG
>DASQGM010000014.1:0-24098 GCA_035632615.1 bacterium
GGGGCGGCGACCGCACCATAGCGTCAGCGGGAGGCGAACCGGGATGGCACTCAAGGCGGTGAAGACGGCACCTCAGGAAGATCCGTGGGTGGTGGCGCGCAAGCAGTTCAACCAGGCGGCGGATCTGCTGCCTCTCAAGCGCGGCGTGCGCGAGTTCCTCGTGTATCCGAAACGCGAGCTGACCGTGCATTTCCCGGTGCAACGCGAGGATGGATCGGTTCAGGTGTTCACCGGATACCGGATTCACCACAGCACGATCCTCGGACCGACGAAGGGCGGGATCCGCTACCATCCGGACGTGTCCCTGAACGAGATCCGGGCGTTGGCAATGTTGATGACCTGGAAGTGCGCGGTCGTCGGGTTGCCCTACGGCGGCGCCAAAGGCGGCGTCGTGTGCGATCCCAAAATCCTGTCCCAGACCGAGCTTGAGCACCTGACGCGCCGCTACGCCACGGAAATCGAGATCCTGATGGGACCTGAAAGCGACATCCCCGCGCCCGACATGGGAACGACGCCCCAGGTCATGGCGTGGATCATGGACACCTACAGCATGCACCGTGGCTATTCTGTGCCCGCGGTCGTGACGGGGAAGCCGGTCTCGATCGGCGGGTCCGCCGGGCGCACCGAGGCGACCGGGCGCGGTGTCACGATCGTGACCCGGGAAACCGCCCGTCACCTGGGGATGCAGCTCGCGGGGGCGCGCGTGGCGATCCAGGGCTTCGGCAACGTCGGCACGATCGCCGCGCAGACGCTGCACGCCGAGGGCTGCCGGATCGTCGCGGCGAGCGACAGCCGCGGCGGCGTGTACAACGAGAAGGGAATCGATCCGGACGACCTGATCCGCCGCAAGCACGAGACGGGGAGCGTCGTCGTGTACCGCGGGTGCGACGCGGTGACGAACGACGAGTTGCTCGAGCTGCCGTGCGAGATCCTCGTGCCCGCGGCGATGGAGGGACAGATCACGGCGGACAACGCGCCCCGCATCAAGGCGCGCATCGTCGTGGAGGGGGCGAACGGCCCGACGACGCCGGAGGCGGACGAGGTGTTGAAGAGCCGCAAGGTGTTCGTCGTCCCGGACATTCTCGCCAACGCCGGCGGTGTGATCGTGTCCTACTTTGAGTGGGTGCAGGACCTCCAATCGTTCTTCTGGTCCGAGGAGGAGATCAACGCCCGACTGGAACGAATTCTCGTGCGGAGCTTCCGGGACGTGCTCGCGGTGTCCCAGGAGAAGCAGATCGAGATGCGGGTCGGTGCGCTCGTCCGCGCGGTCAGCCGCGTGGCCGACGCGCTCGTGACCCGCGGCATCTACCCGTAACGTCCCGCGGCCGGGACCTCACACACCCCGCCCGCACGGGCGTGTTCGCGCGTGGCCGTGGTGCGCGAACCGGCGCTGTTTCGACCGGAATCCCGGTCGTTCTTCCGATCCGATCGTTCTTCCGATTCGGCCGACCTCCGACCCGGCGACAGCCCTCCCGGGGCGCGAGAAACTGATCCCGGCCGGAGGGAACTTTCTTCCCAGGCGCGAACGTAAGCATTCCTTGACAGGGCGGGCGTCAAGAGCCGCCGGACGGTGAGGCGGCTCTGCACGGGTCGAAAATTAGAGATCGATGACGGGGAGGGAATTAGATGCGGGATCGTGAGGCACGAGAGTTGATGCAGTTGTTCCACGCGGGCAAGATTTCCCGCCGTGACCTGCTCGCGCGGGCCGCGGCGCTCGGGCTGTCGCTCGGCGTGCTCGGCGGGCTGGGCGTGCGGCCGGCCGGGGCGGCGGGCATGACGGAAGTGAAGATCGGTGTTGATCTGCCGATGTCCGGTGGCGAGGCACCGAACGGCGTGCCGACGAACAACGGCGTCATCCTGGCGATCGAAGAGGCCAACAAGGCCGGCGGGATGTACCATTTCTCCGAGACCCTGAAGGACGACGCGGTGAACGGCGTCCACGATCCGGCGCAGGGCGCGAAGAACGTGCAAGAGCTGATCGCGGACTCCGCGGTCGTCGGAATCGTCGGGAACTTCAACAGCAACGTGGCCAAGGCGTGCATCCCGATCACGAACTCGGCGGGAATCGTCCAGATCAGCCCCTCGCAGACGAACCCCGACCTCACCAAGCCGCCGGCGGCGCTCGACCTTCGCAAGGCGAACCCGAGCAAGATCAACTACTTCCGGGTCTGCACGACGGACGATCTGCAGGGGCCGGTCGCCGCGGACTACGCGTTCCGCACGTTGAAGGCGCGCAAGCTGGCGATCCTGGACGATCAGGAGACCTACGGCAAGGGCATCGCGGACCAGGTCGAGAAGGAGTTCAAGAAGCTCGGCGGACAAGTGCTGAGCCACGACGGGATCCCCAAGGGAACCCAGGACTTCCACGCGATTCTCACCAAGATCAAGTCTGAGGGTCCCGATGCGATCTTCTTCGGCGGCGTGACGACGACCGGCGGCGGTCTCATCCGAAAGCAGATGCCCGATGTCGGCCTGAAGATCGCATACGTCGGCGGCGACGGCATCGTCGAGGACGAGTTCCTCAAGGTCGCCGGCGACTCGGCGGAGGGTTCGTTCGGCACCGTGGCCGCGATCGACGCGACGAAGGTGCCGGCGGCGCAGGCGTTCCTCACGGCGTACAAGGCGCGCTTCAACGACCAGCCGGGCGCGTACAGCGCGAACGGCTACGTTGCGGCCAAGATCATCCTCGATGCCGTCAAGGCGGCCGGTCCGGATCGGGAAAAGGTCCGCGCATGGGTGGCCCGTCTCAAGAACTACAAGAGCATGCTGGGGACCTTCTCGTTCGACCAGAACGGGGACACCACCAACCGGATCATCAGCGTGTACACGGTCAAGGGCGGCAAGTGGACCTGGACGGACCAGGTCAACTTTAACGGCTAGTCTGCGCGACGAGTCGCGCGGGGAGGGGGAGGGGCGGCCGGTGCGCCGCCCCTTCTCCCGCCTGTCATGAACGGGGTCCTTTTCGCCCAGCAGCTCATCAACGGCCTGTCGCTCGGGGCGATCTACGCCGTCATCGCCCTCGGGTATACGATGGTCTACGGAATCGTGGAGCTGATCAACTTCGCCCACGGCGACGTGTACACGGCCGGTTCGTTCGTCGCGCTCGCGTTGCTGACGGTGCTCGGCGCGACCGGCCACAGCGCGGCCGCCGCCGTCGTCTTCGCCCTGATCGTGGTGTTGCTGGCGACGATGTTCATCATGGGGACCAGCGGCGTCGTCATCGAGCGGTTCGCGTACCGGCCGCTGCGCGGGAGACCGCGCCTGGCGCCGCTACTCACCGCGATCGGCGTCTCGTTCAGCATCGAGAACCTCCTCCAGCTCTGGTACGGTCCGTCCCCGGTGCCGTTTCCGCAGCTCGTGCCGAACCCGTTCTTCGCGGTCGGTCCGCTCAGCGTCGGCCAGATGCAGCTCATCGTGATCCTCTCGTCGCTCGTCATGATGGCCGCGCTTCACTTCTTCGTGCAGCGCACGAAGCTGGGGAAGGCGATGCGCGCGACGGCCCAGGACTGGATGGCCGCGGAGATCATGGGGATCGACATCAACAAGACGATCGCGCTGACGTTCTTCATTGGGTCCCTGCTGGCCGGGGCGGCCGGCGTCATCACGGGCCTGTACTATGGGAACGTCTGGTTCATCAACGGGTTTCGGGCGGGGTTGATCGCGTTTACCGCGGCCGTGCTTGGGGGGATCGGGAACACGACCGGCGCGGCGCTGGGCGGCTTCGTGATCGGGTTCGTCGAGGTGATGACCGCGCAGTACGTCGGGTTCCAGTGGGCGGAGGTGACGATCTTCTCGGTGCTGATCCTCGTCCTGGTCTTCCGGCCGACCGGCATCCTGGGCCAGCAGCTGTCGGAGCGGGCGTAGCGGTCGATGGCGCGGGGCGGGGCGGGGTGGCTCGGGTGGATCCTCCGGTACCGGTACGCGCTGCTCATCCTGCTTCTCTTCCTGGCGTACCCGCTCTTCGATCACAACGCCGGCCACGTAAACTCGGCGGCCGACGCGGCGGTGTTCATCCTCCTCGCGCTCGGCCTCAACATTGTCGTGGGGTTCGCGGGCCTCTTGGACCTCGGCTACGCGGCGTTCTTCGCGATCGGCTCCTACGCGTACGCGCTGGCCGCGTCGCCGTTCTACGGGTTGCACCTCCCGTTCTGGCCGATGCTGCTCGTCGCCGCGATCATCGCCGGCGTCTTCGGCGCGCTGCTCGGCGCCCCGACGCTCCGGCTGCGCGGCGACTATCTTGCGATCGTCACCCTCGGCTTCGGGGAGATCGTGCCGACCGTGTTCTTGAACCTCCCGAAGTACACCGGCGGGACGAACGGCATCGTCGGCATCTACCAACCGACCCTGTTCGGCTACCAGTTCGGATTCAACCCGCGTCCCTACTACTACACGCTGATCCTGGTCATCGTGCTCTCGGTGATTGCGATCCTGCGCCTCCGGGACTCCCGGCTCGGGCGGGCCTGGCTGGCGATCCGCGAGGACGAGATCGCCGCGGCGTCGATGGGGATCAATCTCACCACGACGAAGTTGCTCGCGTTCTCGTTCGGCGCGTTCTTCTCCGGGTTCGCGGGCGCCCTGTACGTCGCCAAGCTCGGGATCGTCAGTCCGGACCAGTTCAACTTCACAGTGTCGTTCACGGTGCTGGCGATGGTCG
Source organism: bacterium (assembly GCA_035632615.1). GTDB lineage: Bacteria > Sysuimicrobiota > Sysuimicrobiia > Sysuimicrobiales > Segetimicrobiaceae > JAJPIA01. The sequence goes on from DASQGM010000014.1 coordinate 4,655, forward strand.
TGCTCGGCGGGATGGGGAACGTCTTCGGCGTGATCGCCGGCGCGGCCATTCTGTACGAGTTCCAGACGCTGTTCCTGACCGACCTGACCCAATGGTCGCACGCGATCGGGGAGGCGACGCGGATCGCGCTGCTTACCAAACTGGACTTCGTGAACCTCAAGTTCCTCTTGTACGGGCTTGGGCTCATCCTCCTCATGCTGCTGCGCCCCGAGGGGTTGTTCCCGGCGCGCCGGATCACCGCCATCATGAAGGAGCATCAGCACGAGGCCTTGGCGACCGTGGAAATCGGGGAGGCGCCTGTGGCGGTCCCGCCGGGTGAGGATGCGTGATTGAGCCGGATCGCATCCTCGAGATCGTCGCGGCGCCCGATGCGGGCTCCGCGCCGGGCGGGCTCCTGCTCGACGCGCGCGAGGTGACCAAGGCGTTCGGCGGCCTCGTTGCGGTCAACCGTGTCGACTTCGCGGTGCCCGAGCATAGCATCGTCAGCCTGATCGGGCCGAACGGCGCAGGCAAGACGACGTTCTTCAACGTGGTCGCCGGGCTGTACCATCCCACTTCCGGGGCGATCACGTTCGCCGGGCAAGACATCACGGGGCGGAAGCCGCACGAGATCGCGCGCCTCGGCATCGCCCGCACGTTCCAGAACATCCGGATCTTCGCCAACATGACGGCGCTGGAGAACGTGCTCATCGGGATGCACAGCCGTCTCACCGCGGATCCGGTCCGCATCGTCATGAACACCGCGGGGGTCGTCCGGGAGGAGCGCGCGGCCCACGACGCCGCGCACCGCCTGCTGACGTTCGTGGGACTCGGGCGACGGGACCACGAGCTGGCGAAGAATCTGCCGTACGGCGATCAGCGACGGTTGGAGATCGCGCGCGCGCTTGCGCTGCGCCCACGGCTCATCCTGCTCGACGAACCGGCCGCCGGCATGAACCCCGAAGAGGCGCGGCGGCTCATGGAGTTCATTCGCCGGCTCCGCGGGGAGCTGCGGGTGAGCGTGCTGCTGATCGAGCACCAGATGCGGGTCGTGATGGGGGTCGCGGACCGCGTCACCGTGCTCGACCACGGGGAGAAGATCGCGGAGGGAACCCCGGACGAGATCCGGCGCGATTCGCGTGTGATCGAGGCGTATCTGGGCAAGGCGGCGCTCTCGTAGATGGCCACCCTCGTCGCCGACGGCATCCACGCGTACTACGGGCACATCCACGCCCTCCACGGGGTCTCGGTCACCGTGGAGACGGGCGAGATCGTCACGCTGATCGGCGCGAACGGAGCGGGGAAGAGCACGACGCTGAAGACGATCGCGGGGTTCCTGCAGCCGCGGCCGGGCACGGTACGGCTCGACGGGACGGCGATTCACGGGCTGCCGCCGCACGAGATCACGCGGCGGGGGATCTGCCTGGTGCCGGAGGGGCGCCGGATCTTCCCGCGCATGACCGTGCTCGACAATCTCAAGATGGGGGCGTTCATACGGTCCGACGTCCGGGCGATCGAGGACGACCTTTCCCGCGTCTACACGCTGTTCCCGCGGCTCAAGGAGCGGCTCGGTCAGTTGGCGGGCACGCTGTCCGGGGGCGAGCAGCAGATGGTGGCGATCGCGCGGGGGTTGATGGCGAAGCCCAAGATCATGTTGCTGGACGAGCCTTCCATGGGGCTCGCGCCGGTGCTCGTCGAGCTGATCTTCCAAACGATTCTGGAGATCAACGCGCAGGGCGTGACGATCCTCCTCGTCGAGCAAAACGCGCTCATGGCCCTGCAGGTCGCGAAGCGCGGCTATGTCCTCGAGACCGGCCGCGTGGTGCTGGCCGACTTGGCCGACCGGCTGCGGGAGAACGACCTCGTCCGCAAGAGCTACCTCGGCGAACTCTGAGGGTACGCGCGGCGGGCCGGGATCCATCGGCGTGCTGGTGCTGCTCGCGGTGATCTGGGGCGGCAGCGTGCCCCTCACCAAGCTCGGCCTCCGAGACTTTCCGCCGCTCACGTTGACAGCGCTCCGGTACGCGGTCGCCGCGCCGTTCTTTGTGCTGCTCCTGCGAGGACGGCCGCTTCCACCGCCGCGCGCGCTCGCGGCCGCCGCGGGCCTCGGGGTGCTGGGCATCGTCGGCGGGCAGGTCTTGCAAACACTCGGGGTCCAGGAGACGTCCGCGTCCGTCGCGACCGTCATCTCGGCGCTCATCCCCGTGCTGGTGGTCATCCTCGCGGCGGCGCGTCTCCGCCAGCCGGTACGGCTCCGGCAGGCGTTGGGGCTGGCGCTCGCGTTCGGCGGGGTGGCGCTGGTGGCGACCGGCGATCCTCGCCAACTCGCTGCGGTCGCGGGGACGGCGAGCGCCCGCGGGGACGGCCTGATGGTGGCCTCCGCGATCGCGATTGCGCTGTACTACGTGCTCAGCGTGCCGCTCGTGCGGGAATACTCCGTGCTGACCGTGGCCGCGCTGACGTCGCTCGCGGGGGCCTGCGGGCTGGTGCCGATCTCCGCATGGGAGTTGCGCCACGCGCCGGTGCATCCGACCGCGCAGGGGATCGGCGTCGTGCTCTACCTGGCGGTGCTCGTGACCGTGTTCGGGCTATGGGTCTGGTTCGGCGCGCTGCACCGCCTGCCGGCGAGGGTCGCGGCGGCCCTGCAGTACCTCCAGCCGCTCGTCGGCGTGGCCGCGTCGGCGGCGCTGTTCGGCGATCGGCTGAGCGTGTGGTTCTGGACCGGCACCGGGCTCGTCCTGGTCGGGATCGCCGGGAGCACCGCCGGCGCGATGGCGGACCCGGTTACGACGGGCGCGACGCCGCCCCGGGCAGCACGACGGTAAACACGCTGCCGCCGCCGGGCCGGCTCTGGGCGGTGATGCGGCCGCCGTGGGCGTCCACGATGTGCTTCGCGATCGCGAGCCCGAGGCCGGTGCCGCCTTCCTCTCGGCTGCGGGAGCGCTCCACGCGGTAGAACCGATCGAAGATCCGGGGCAGATGCTCCTCGGGGATGCCGCGGCCCGAGTCGGCCACCGTGAACGCGGCGCCGCCGTTGTCCCGGTGGATCGACACCTCGACCGCGCCGCCCTCCGGCGTGAACTTGATCGCGTTGTCGAGCAGGTTGGTCAACACCTGCAAGATGCGATCGCGGTCGGCCATCACCACCTCGGGGGCGAGAGCGGCGGGGCGGAGCGTGACCCGGTGGCGGTCCGCCTGCGGCCGCATCCGGCCGATCGCCTCTCCGACGAGGTCGTCGAGGCGTACCGGCGCCGGCTCCATCGCGACCGCGCGAGACTCCAGACGCGACAGATCCATCAGATCGTCCACGAGTTTCATCAGACGCGAGGCTTCGTTGTCGATGATCGTCAGGAACCGACGGCACGTGGCTTCGTCGGCCATCGCGCCCCCTAGCAGCGTCTCCGCAAACCCCTTGATCGAGGTCAACGGCGTCCGCAGCTCGTGCGAGACGTTCGCGGTCAACTCCCGGCGCAGCCGCTCGGCCTGGCGGAGGACCGTGACGTCGCGGACCACCGCGACCACCCCCGCGGCGATGCCCTCCGTCGGCCGCAGCGTCGTGGCGTGGACCTCGAGCAGCCGCTCGTCGGGCGGTCCGAGGCTGACTTCCTCTTCGATCTCGCCGGCGTACGAGGCCGTCGCGTCGATGCAGCGGCACAACGGGTGTTCCCCGAGCATGGTCCGCAGCGACCGCCCCGGGGCCGACGGGCCGAGCCCCAACAGATCGGCCGCGGCCTGGTTCACGAGCAGCACGGTGCCCTGGGCGTCCACGGCGACGACCGCGTCGTTCATGCTCGAGATGATCGCCTCAACCTTGCTGCGTTCCTCGCTGACCGCGGCGAGCTTCTGCCGCAGCTCCCAGGCCATCGTGTTGAACGAGCCGGCGAGCTGGGCGATCTCGTCCCCGCCCCTCACGTCCACGCGTCTGGTCAGGTCGCCGGCCGAGATGCCTTGGGCCGCCCGCGCGAGCTCGAGCACCGGCCACGAGAGCGCTCGCGCCCGCCAGGCGCCAAGGACCAACGCGCCCAACCCCCCGATCACCAGCGCGACGCCGAGCGCCCACCACGCGGGCTGTAGGGCGCGGTCCACCCAGACGCGCGGCACGCTGACCTGTACGACCCCGCGGACGAGACCGTTGTTCACGATCGGCGCGGCGGCGAAGACGCGCGCTTCCTTGCGCGGCGGATCGTACCGGACCGAGGCCGTCGGCTGTCCGTGCGCGGCCGACGCCACCTCCGGCTCCACCGCGCCGGACGAGGGCGTATCCCACTGGCTCGCGGGGAGGACATGGCCCGCGGCGTCCCGGACCCCGATGTAGACGCCGTCGCGCCACGCAAAGCCGGCGGCGATCCGGTCGAGCCGCGACAGGCTCGCCCGCTGGGCCTGTGGCACCTCGAGCATCCGGGCGACCATGCGCGCTTGGTTGAGCACGTCGCGCTGGTAGGACATCAGGTAGAACCGCGTGATCAGCGGGATCAGGACCGCCGCCGCGACGGCGAGCGAAAACAGCACGACCAGCAGGTGGCTGCTGGTGAGCTTCCAGCGGAGGCTCGATCTCATCCTGCGTCTTTCTTGAATTTGTACCCCACGCCCCGCACGGTCATGATGTAGGTGGGGGCGATCGGGTCGTCCTCGATCTTTTCGCGTAGCCGGCTGATGTGCATGTCCACGGTCCGGGTGCTGCCGAAGTACTCGTACCCCCAGATGTGCTCGAGCAGAAAGTCGCGCGTGAACACCTGGTTCGGGTGGCTCATCAGGAGGCGCAGGAGATCAAACTCCTTCGTGGTCAGGTCGACGAGGCGATCGCGCAGCCGTACCTCATGCGTCGTGGGGTCGAGCACGAGCCCGCCCACCGCGACCGGCGCTTCCGACGGCGCCGCATCCCGGCTCGTCCGGCGGAGGATTGCGCGGACCCGGGCGACAAGCTCCCGCGGGCTGAACGGCTTGGTCACGTAGTCGTCGGCGCCTAGCTCGAGCCCGAGGACGCGGTCCTGTTCCGTGTCTTTTGCGGTCAGCATCAGAATCGGCACCGACGATTCGCGCCGGAGGGCCCGGCACACCTCGAGCCCGTCCACGTAGGGGAGCATCAGGTCCAGCACCACGAGGTCCGGTGGGGTCGCCCGGGCCTTTTCGATCGCCTCGTGCCCGTCGTAGGCGACGATGACGTCGTAGCCCTCGTGAACGAGATTGTACCGAACGAGCTCTACGATATGGGGCTCGTCGTCGACCACGAGGATGCGACCGCCGACCTGCCGTTCGGGCTTGGTGGGCATTACGCCGGTCCTGTCCTTTGCATGCGTCTCGATCACCATCGACCTCCAGGCCGCGCTAGTGTTCTCCGCCCGTCTCGGGACCCCTTCACGCGGCTCCCGTCCCAGCTTGGCGCCGCGCTGTTAGCCAACCGTCACGGAGGTGTCACGGAAACGTAAACCTCGGTGGAGCGCGCGATGTCCCGCACGGTCAACATCCGCGCTCCGACCGTGGGCACGGGGGGAGGAGGGGTCGCGCGGCGCCGGTCCGAACACAGATGGAGGCGACCGCGCCGGTTGCTGGCCGCACCTCCCGAGTCATCCGCGCGACGCACAGTCAGGAGGCCCGTGGTGGAGCTGTTCACGTTTCCCACCGCGCCCAATCCCAAGGCGTCGGAGTGGCCCGGCACGCCGATCGGGACGGGCAACGTGATCACCCGCGCTCGGCGCCGGACGGCCATCCGCGACACTACGATCGACCGGATCGACGGGCGCCGGAACGAACTGGTAGGCGCTGCGGTCGAGCACATCGTTCGCCGCGCCGACGCCGAGCCGATCTGGGTCCGCGACGCGGTCATCCACGGCGTCCGGGTGCGCGTGATCACCAACTCTCCGCACCTCTACGAGTTCTGGGCCGCGAACTGCTACAGTCCGCAGGGGTGGCGCGGCGCGACACACCTCGCACCGCCGCAGACGCCGAGGGTGACCGTGTACGCGCTCGGCGGGGTTGCGGATCAGCAGGAGGCCGTCTACTACAGCCGGCGCACCGACACGATTGTCCTGTTCAACACCTCGTACTACGACGAACTGCGGGCCGCGGTGCTCGGCGCCGTCGGCCGCGTGCTGGCCGAGGACTGGGGGATCCATCTTGTGCGGGGCGCCTGCGTGGAACTCGGCGGCCGCGGCATGCTCTATCTCGGACCGGTCGGGATCGGGAAGTCCACGCTCGCCTATGGATTCGTGGCGGAGCGCCCAGACGCCCGCGTGTGTGCCGACGACTGGGTATACGTGCGATACGCCGTGGCGACGCGCGACGGAGGGCGTCTCGTCCCGTTCGAGGTGCGCCCTGCGCACGGACGCGTGGTGCGGGGGTACCGGGTGTTCCGGTGGCTGGAGGATCACCGGGGCGCGTCGGGGCAGGTGCGCGGCTTCGATCTTCGTCACACGGCCGTCACCGCGCCCGTCGCGGCGCTCGACCTCGCGAAGCCGATCGCGGCGTACGCGTACCCGGCGGAGAGGGCCGCGTACGCGCGGACGGCGCTCGTAGCCGGCGTGCCGTCGCTCGCGCGGGGGATCCGGCGGGCGCGTTTCGAGAACGTCCCCGATGTGACGCCGGAGTGGCTCGAGGCGCGCGCGGCCGAGATCGACGCCCTCGCGGACGCGGCGTCGCCCGTTTCCCCGGACGGGGACGCCGGGGTCGGCGGTGCCGGGGATCCGGGACACGCCGTCTCCCGCGAAGCCCTGCGGCTGTGGCTGGCGCGGTTGCTGGCGTTCGACGGCGCACGCGTAATCCAGGATCCGGCCGAGCCTCTGCTGGCCGGGCACGTCGTCGTGGACCCGACGCAGGGGGTGCCGCTCTCGACCGTCGCGGTGCTGCGCCGCGATGTGCGCGACCGGACCGTGCTGCATGCGCTTGCGGTCGAGCCGTTCGTGGTGCGCCTGCTGATCGGCGAGACGGCGGACGTGACGCGCGAGATCGCCTACAACCCCGACCGCGCCGTGGACAGCGAGGCCGAGCGCGCGGCGGTCGCGCGTCTCGAGACGGAGGCGGCACGGCAGGGTGAGGGGCCGCAGCCGCTCTACCACGAGTTCCGCCGCCACCCCGTCGTCCCCGAGACGCTCGCGCAGGAGTTCGAGTTCCTGCGCCTGCTGCACCGCGCGACCCGCTGTTACGATGTGAACGCGATCCTGGCGTCCGATCCCGAGGTCCGAGACCTCAGGGAGGCGGTCGCCCGCACGGCCGCGTTGACCGTGTACGCGATGACGGCCACCGACGAGCACGCGCGCGCCGATCTGGACGACTATCGGCAGATCCTGGCCGTCGCGGGCGCGCCGTCCTAAGGCGGGGCGAGCAGGTGACGACGGGCATGATGCGCGCGTTGGTGAAACCTGAGCGGGGACCGGGCTTCGAGATCCGGTCCGTACCGGTTCCCCGTCCCGGTCCCGGGGACGTCCTGATCAAGGTGTACGCCGGCGGCATCTGCGGCACCGACCTTCACATTGACGAGTGGGACGGGTGGGCGGCGTCCCGGGTTCACCCGCCGCGCGTGATCGGGCACGAGTTCTGCGGGACGGTCGTGGAGGTGGGGGCCGAGGTGCACGACGTCGCCGTGGGCGACTTCGTCTCCGGCGAGTGCCACCTTAACTGCGGCCGGTGCCATCTCTGCCGGCGCGGTGAGGCGCACATCTGCGAATCGATCCAGATCATCGGGGTGGACCGCGACGGCGCCTTCGCGGACTACGTGGTGCTGCCCGCCCGCAACGCGTGGAAGCAGGACCCCGACGTCCCGCGCGACGTGTCCGCGATCATGGACCCCTTCGGCAACGCGGTCCACACCGCGCTGGCGACGGACCTGGCCAGCCGGTCGGTGGTGGTCATGGGGTGCGGTCCGATCGGGCTGTGCGCGATCCTGATCGCGCGTCGCGCCGGCGCCTCGCCGGTCGTGGCCGTGGACGTGAGCCCGTACCGGTTGGCCCTCGCGCGGTCGCTCGGGCCCGACCGAGTCGTGGACGGGCGAGCGGCGGACGTCCCGGCGGTCGTGCGCGAGATCACGCGGGGCGAAGGGGCGGACGTCCTGCTCGAGTTCTCGGGGAGTCCCGAAGGGGTGCATGCGGGGTTCGCGGCGCTGCGCAACGGCGGGTTCGCGGCGTTGCTCGGCCTTCCCCACCGCCCGTTCGAGGTGGACGTGGCGAACGACATCGTCTTCAAGGGATTGCGCCTGCAGGGGATCTTTGGGCGCCGTCTGTGGGAAACCTGGCAGCAGGCGAGCGCGCTGCTGGCGTCCGGGCTCGACATCCGCCCGGTGATCACCCACCGGTTTCCCATGGCGCGCCATCGCGAGGCGTTCGACCTGATGCGATCGGGCGAGTGCGGCAAGGTCATTCTCACCGTGGACGAAACGGTCTAGGCGTCGCGGCCGCCGGGCGGCGCGCCGGAGGGGTGATGCGGGTGAGCGATCCGCTGGCGTTCCTCGATGACGAGTTGCACGACCTGCGGGCCCGGGGGCTGTACCGGTGGCCGCGCGAACTCCGGGGGGAGCAGGCGCCGGTGTGCGAGTACGACGGCCGCCGCGTCGTCAACCTCTGCTCCAACAACTATCTTGGGCTGGCGAACCACCCGGCGCTGAAGGCGGCCGCCCATGCCGCGATCGATGCCGACGGGGTCGGCTCCGGCGCGGTGCGGACGATCGCCGGCAACATGGCGATCCACGGGCAGTTGGAGCGCCGGCTCGCCGCGTTCAAGCGGACCGAGGCGGCGCTCCTGTACCAGTCGGGATTCACCGCCAACGCCGGTACCGTGTCCGCGATCCTCGGCAAGGGCGACGTCGTCGTCAGCGACGAGCTCAACCATGCCAGCATCATCGACGGCTGCCGGCTCAGCGGGGCCGACCGGAAGATCTTCCCGCACAAGGACATCGGTGCGGCCCGCCGGTGCCTGGAGGAGGCGCGGGGCGCCCGGCGCGTCCTGCTGATCACCGACGGCGTGTTCAGTATGGACGGCGACGTGGCGCCGCTGCCGGACCTGTGCGGGCTCGCCCGGGAGTTCGGGGCGATCATGATGGTGGACGACGCGCACGCCAGCGGCGTGATGGGCGCGGGCGGACGAGGGACCGTCGAGCACTTCGGCCTGCACGACCAGGTCGACATCCAGGTCGGCACGCTCAGCAAGGCGTGGGCGTGCCTCGGCGGGTACGTCGCCGGCCGGCGACCGCTCATCGAGTTTCTGATGCAGCGCGCCCGGCCGCTCCTGTTCAGCACGTCGCACCCGCCGTCCGTCGCGGCGACCGCGATCGCCGCCCTCGACCTGATCGAGCGCGACGACGGCGTGATCGCGCGCCTGTGGGAGAACACGCGGTTCTTCAAGGCGGGGCTCTCCCGGTTGGGGTTCGACACCGGCCTGAGCGAGACGCCGATCACACCGATCATGATCGGCGGAGAGGTCGAAGCGATGCGCTTCTCGGACCGGCTGTTCGAGGACGGCGTGTTCGCCCTCGGGATCGCGTACCCGACCGTGCCGCGCGGCAGAGCCCGCGTGCGCACGATCGTCACCGCGGGACACACGCGCGACGACCTCGCCCGGGCACTTGAGGTGTGCGCGAAGGTCGGCAGGGAGATGGGGGTCATCGGGTAACGGAACCCGGCCGCCGCCGTCGACCGAGAGGCGGCGAGCCGAGGAGGCGCGCATGGCGTTACGGATATGCTTGGCGGGCGCAACAGGCTGGGCCGGTGCGGCGCTGGCGCGGGCGATCGCGCACACGGACGATCTCGAGTTGGTGGCCGCGGTGTCGCGGCGGCACGCCGGTCGCCGCGTCGGCGACGTGTTGGGCATCCCTCGCCTGACCGCGCCGCTCAGCCGCTCGGCGGACGAGGCGCTGGCCACCGCGTGCGACGTCTTCGTGGAGTACACACACCCCGACGTCGCCAAGGCGAACGTGGTCGCCGCGATCCGGCGAGGGGCCCACGTGGTGATCGGGACCTCCGGGCTGTCGGACCAGGACCTCGGCGAGATCGATTCGCTCGCGCGACAGCGCCGCACGGGCGTCCTCGCGGTGGGCAATTTCTCGCTTGCCGTCGTAGTGTTGCAGAAGTGCGCGGAACTGGCCGCGAAGCACCTGCCGCACTTTGAGGTGGTCGACTATGCCAGCGCCGGCAAACCGGATGCGCCGAGCGGGACCGCGCGCGAGCTGGCGCACCGGCTCTCCCGAGTGCGGTCCCCGGAGCTGTCCGTCCCCATCGCGGAGACGCAGGGCCCTCCGGAGAGCCGAGGGGCGACGCTGAGCGGCGTACAGGTCCACTCGATTCGGCTGCCCGGGTACGTGATTTCGGCCGAAGTCCTCTTCGGCGTGCTGGATCAGCGTGTCACCTTCCGCTATGATGCCGGGAGCAGCCCGGACGCCTACGTGGAGGGTGCGTTGCTGGCGATCCGCCGGGTCGGTACGGCCGTGGGGCTCAGACGCGGCCTCGACAGCGTGATGGAGTTCTAGCGGACGGTCGGAGCGGCTCCCCGTCGCCGAGGCGCGCGACGTCATCGGGGTGCACCACGACCGGGACCCGACGGAGGGACAGGAGCGATGGCACACCGGGTCGTCGTCGTTGGCGGTGGTGTGGTCGGCAGTTCGGTCGCCTACTTCCTCGTAAGCCATCCGCGCTTCTCCGGCGAGGTGGTCGTCCTCGAGCGGGACCAAACGTATCGCAGGGCGTCGTCCGCGCTCTCGGCGAGCGCGATCCGGCAGCAGTTCTCGACGGCCGTCAACATCGAGATCTCGCGCTTCGGCATCGAGTTCCTTCGAGACGTCGGCGCGCGTCTGGGCACGGACGACGACCGACCAGACATCGGGTTGTACGAGCCCGGGTATCTGTTCCTCGCGACGCCGGCCGGGGTGCCCGTGCTTGAGCGGAACCACCGCCTCCAGCGGGAACACGCGGTCGATGTCGCGCTGCTCGATCCGGCGGCGGTCGCGGCGCGGTTCCCGTGGCTCAAGACCGAGGGCGTCGCGGCGGGCTCGCTGGGCCTGTCGGGCGAGGGCTGGTTCGACGGGTACGCGCTGCTGCAGGCGTTTCGCCGCAAAGCCCGGTCGCTCGGTGCGCGCTACGTGACACAGGAAGTCACGGGGTTCGTGCGCGCGGGGTCGCGTGTAAACGCCGCCGCGCTCGCGGACGGCTCGACGGTGGCGTCCGACGTCGTCGTGAACGCCGCCGGTCCGTGGGCCGCGTCGGTGGCCGCGATGCTCGACGTCGATCTGCCGGTCCGCGCGCGCCGGCGCTGCGTCTTCATGATCGCGTCTCGCGAGGCCGCGCCCGGGTGCCCGCTCGTCATCGACCCGTCGGGCGTGTGGTTTCGCGCCGACGGGCCGAACTTTCTCTGCGGCATGTCCCCGGCGGAGGGCGCCGCCGATCCCGACGATGCGCCGCTCGAGGTCGACGACCGTCTCTTCCACGATGTCATCTGGCCGATCCTGGCGGCGCGGGCGCGGCCGTTCGAGGCCGTCAAGCTCCTGAAGAGCTGGGCCGGTTACTACGAGCTGAACACGTTCGACCACAACGGCGTCGTCGGGCCGCACCCGTCGCTGTCGAACGTCTTCTTCGCGAACGGCTTCAGCGGCCACGGCCTGCAGCAATCGCCGGCGGTCGGACGCGGCCTCGCCGAGCTGATCGTCGACGGCGCGTACCGGAGTCTGGACCTGACGCCGCTGTCGTTCACGCGCATCGTCGAACGGCGGCGTCTCGTCGAGCTCAATGTGATCTGACCCGAGCGCCGGTCCGTGGCGGCACCGGCGCCGCGGTAGGGGGAGGCACGCTGAGATGAAACAGCTGCGTGTCTCGCCGATCGAAGGATGCGAGCCGGAGATCGGGCTGGGCGCTCGAAGAGGCGCGTCGGCGGACGCTCACGTTGGTCGACGGGGCTGATCAACGGGTCATCGACTGGGAGGGTTCCGTCGCGGCCGCCTCCCCAGCGGAAGCGGCCGCGATCCGTGCGGAGTGTCCGAAACGGCTGGCGCTACGCCCGCTCCGGCGCGAGGCGCCAGTGCTCCGGCGATCGCCACAGGCTCGACAGGGTCAGCTCCCGGATGAAGATCAGTTCCTTCGGCAGCTTGTCGTACAGCTGCGCGAACAGCTCCTCGTGGGACAGCAGTTCCTGCTGCCACGCCTCCCGGTCCACCGCCATGAGCTGCTCGAACTGTTCCCGGGTGACGCTCTCGAGCCCGCCCCAGTCGAGGTCGTCGTACCGCGGCATCCAGCCGATCGGGCTCTCGACCGAGTACCCGCGGCCGCGAGACCGGTCCACAATCCACTTCAGGACGCGCATGTTCTCGCCGAACCCCGGCCACAGGAACCGGCCGTCCTTGTCCTTGCGGAACCAGTTGACGCCGAAGATCCTCGGCGGATTCGGCAGCTCGCGGCCGAACTGCAGCCAGTGGTTGAAGAAGTCCCCCATGTGGTACCCGCAGAACGGCAGCATCGCAAACGGGTCGCGGCGGACGCGGCCCACGGAGCCCTCGGCCGCCGCGGTCGTCTCCGACCCCATCGTCGCGGCGAGGTACGTCCCGTAGTTCCAGTTGACCGCCTGATAGACGAGCGGCACCGTCGTGGTGCGGCGGCCGCCGAAGATCAATGCCGTCAACGGGACGCCGTCCGGATTCTCGAACTCGGGATCGATCGACGGGCACTGGCTCGCGGGCGCGGTGAAGCGGGCGTTCGGGTGCGCGGCGGGCTTGCCGCTGTTCGGGTCGTAGGCGTTGCCCTGCCAGTCGATCAGCCCGGCGGGCGGCTCGTCGGTGAGGCCTTCCCACCACACGTCGCCGTCCGCCGTCAGCGCGGTGTTCGTGAAGATCGTGTTCTTGCTGATCGTGGCCATGATGTTGGGGTTCGTCGTCTCGTTCGTGCCCGGCGCGACCCCGAAGAACCCCGTCTCGGGATTGATCGCGTACAACTGGCCGTCGGGTCCCGGTCTGATCCAGGCGATGTCATCGCCGAGCGTCGTCGCCTTCCAGCCCTGGCGGCGGAAGTGCTCCGGCGGCACCAGCATGGCGAAGTTCGTCTTCCCGCACGCGCTCGGGAACGCGGCGGCGACGTACGTCTTCTCGCCCTCGGGTGAGGTGACGCCCATCAACACCATGTGCTCGGCGAGCCAGCCGTGGTCTCGCGCCATGCACGACGCGATGCGCAGCGCGAGGCACTTCTTGCCGAGCAGGGCGTTGCCGCCGTACCCGCTGCCGTAGGAGACGATCGAACGCTCCTCGGGGTAGTGCACGATGTACTTCGTCTCGTTGCACGGCCACCGCACGTCCGGCTGGCCGGAGCGGAGCGGCGCCCCGACGCTGTGCAGGCACTTGACGAACGCGCCGTCGCCGAGCACGTCCAGGACGCGCTGCCCCATGCGCGTCATGATGCGCATGTTCGCGACGGCGTACGCGGAGTCGGTGAGCTGCACCCCGATCTGCGCCAGCGGGGACCCGAGGGGGCCCATGCTGAACGGCACGACGTACATGGTGCGGCCGCGCATGCACCCGTCCATCAGCGCCTGGAGGGTGCGCTTCATCTGCTGCGGCTCGACCCAGTTGTTGGTCGGCCCCGCGTCCTGTTTTCGGGTCGTGCAGATGAACGTGCGGTTCTCGACCCGCGCGGTGTCGCCGGGATCCGAGAACGCGGCGAACGAGTTCGGGCGCTTCGCCGGGTTGAGGCGCCGCAGCGTCCCCTGCCGGACCAGGAGGTCGGTCAGGCGATCGTACTCTTCCTGGGAGCCGTCGCACCAGTAGATTTTGTCCGGCTTGCACAGCGCAGCGATCTCGTCGACCCACTGCAGCAGGGACTGGTTCTTTATGAGTTCCTTGACCATCGGTGAGTCGCCCCTCCCGAAACTCGTCCGAGCGCACCGGCCGACCCCGCGCGCGTCCGGTCGCCGCTCCTGTTCGGGAACGCGGCGTACCACTCCTCGTTCGCCGCCGAGCTGCTCCGGCACCCGTTCGCGTCGTCTTTGTTACGATACGTGCCCGTCTGGAGGCGCAGACCCGACGCCCCCGTGGCCGTCCCGCGCATCCAAAGAGGGAATTGCCCATTTCGCTACGGAGATACCGTGCGGTGGCGGGGCCGGTCCGCCTGCGTAGGCACCACGGCGCGGACCCGTGCGCAGAGCTCATAGGGAGAGGAGGCGGGCGCGATGCGCCTCGTCGTATTGCCCGGCGACGGCATCGGTCCGGAGATCTCGGCCGCCACGGTCGACGTGCTGGATCTCCTGAACCGCAGGTCGTCTCTCGGTCTGACCTTCGAGACCCACGAGATCGGGCTCGCCCGTCTCAAGCGCGACGGCACGACGCTGCCCGCATCGGTGCTGGAGGCCGCGCGCCAGGCCGACGGTGTCGTGCTCGGTCCCGTCTCCCACTCCGACTATCCCCCGCGCGCGGAAGGCGGCGTCAACGTGTCCGCGGAGCTTCGGGTCGCCTTCGACCTCTACGCCAACATCCGCCCCGCGCGTTCGCGCGAGGGCCTGCCGCACTACGGCCGCACCCCGATGGACCTAGTGATTGTGCGCGAGAACACGGAGGGGTTCTACGCCGATCGAAACATGTACGGGGGCTGTGGGGAGTTCATGCCCACGGCGGACGTCGCGCTCGCGATGCGGAAGGTCACCGCGAGCGGCTCCCGGCGGATCGCGCGGGCGGCGTTCGAGCTCGCGCGGCGTCGGCGGCGCAGGGTGACCGCGGTGCACAAGGTCAACGTGCTGAAGGTGTCCGAGTCGCTGTTCCTGCGCGAGGTGCGCACGGTGGCCGAGGCGTATCCGGACGTGACGTACGCGGAGCAGCTCATCGACTCGATGGCGGCGCTGCTCGTGCGCGACGCCCAGCGGTTCGACGTGGTGGTGACCACGAACATGTTCGGGGACATCCTCTCCGACGAAGCCTCGGAGCTGTCCGGCAGCCTCGGGCTCGGCGCGGCGATCAACGCCGGCGAGACGCGCTGCATGGCGCAGGCGCAGCATGGGTCCGCGCCGGACATCGCCGGACAGGATCGGGCCAATCCGGCGGCTCTGGTGCTCTCCGCGGCGATGCTGCTCGATTGGATCGCCCGAACGCGCGGCATCGCCGGGCTGGCGCACGGGGCGCAGGCGATCGAGCGATCGGTGGACGCCGTGGTGCGGGATCCCGCCCGGCGCACGCACGATATGGGCGGCGCGCTCGGTACGCGGGCGTTCACGGCGGTGCTGTGCGAAGAGATCAGCCGGCGCCTCGGGTGACGCCGGAGCCCGAACCGTCCCCCCCGCGGCCTATGTTATACTGAAGTTTGCGATGCCCGGTTTGTCGACACTGCTCACGCCCGAAGAGGCCAAGGCCCGGTTCGCCCGCCAGTACACTCCCCGTCCTCGCGGGACCGAGCGCGTGGCGCTCGAGGCCGCGTTTGGGCGCGTGCTCGCGCGCGACGCGGTCGCGCCGGAGGACCTCCCCGAGTTCGATCGGTCCACGGTGGACGGGTACGCGGTGCGGGCCCAGGACGTCGCCGTCGCCCGCGAGGCCGATCCCGTGGCGCTCGCGCTGGCGGGTGAGGTGCTGATGGGTGAGGCGGCGGAGGTGGCGGTGGCGCCCGCGGGGACGGTCCGCATCCCGACCGGCGGCATGCTGCCGGCGGGAGCGGACGCCGTCGTGATGCTCGAGGACGTCGATCTCCGCGGTGACCGCATCGTCGCCGTCCGGCGGCCCGTGCGGCCTGGCGACAACATCATCCGGCGCGCCGAGGACGTTCGCGCGGGCGACGTCGCGCTCCGCCGCGGCGTGCGCCTCCGGCCGCAGGACGTGGGCCTGCTCGCGGCGATCGGCGTCGTTGCGGTCGAGGTGTTCGTGCGGCCCCGTGTCGCGGTGCTCGCGACCGGGGACGAGGTGGTGCCGCCGTCGAGCCGTCCCGGTCCCGCGCAGGTGCGCGACGCGAACACGTACGCGATCGCCGCGCTGGTCCGCCAGGAGGGGGGCGAGCCGAGGCCGTACGGCATCATCGAGGACACGTACGAGGTGTTGCTCCGGGCTCTCGAGGATGCGCGGGTGTCGTGCGACCTGGTGCTCGTCAGCGGCGGCACTTCGGTGGGCGAGAAGGACGCGGTGGCGCGCGCCATTGGGGAACTCGGCCGGCCCGGGGTCATCGTGCACGGCGTCAGCATCAAGCCGGGCAAGCCGACGATCCTCGCGGTCGTGGACGGCACGCCGATCGTTGGGCTGCCGGGGAACCCCGTGAGCGGCATGGTGATCTTCGACGTGTTCGTCCGCGACGTGCTGCGGGGCCTCGCCGGCGCCGAGGCCCCGCGCGCGTTCGGGCAGGTCGTGCGGGCGCGGATGGACCGCCGCATCCCCTCGGCGGGCGTCCGGGAGGATCACATCCGCGTGGCCCTCGAGGCGCGGGAAGAGGCGTTGTGGGCGGTGCCGCTGCTCGGAAAGTCGGGCATCATCACGACGATGACCCGCGCGGATGGCGTCGTCGTCGTGCCGCCGGGGCAGGAGTCCGTGGACCAGGGCGCCGAGGTCGAGGTCCACCTGTTTCCTCCATGACCCGCCGGTCCGGCTCGCGCCGGCGGACCCGCTCGGGCGCGCGCGGGTTGACGCATCTCGACACCCGCGGCCGCGCGCGCATGGTGGATGTCGGCGACAAGCCGGAAACCGTTCGTGAAGCGGTGGCGCGCGGCGAGGTCGGCATGACCCCGGCCGCGCTGCGCGCGGTCACGTCCCGATCGGCCCGCAAAGGCGACGCGCTCGCGGTCGCGCAGGTCGCGGCGATCGCGGCCGCCAAGCGCACCTGGGAGCTCGTACCGCTGTGTCATGCGATTCCGCTGACCGGCGTCTCCGTGGACCTCGTGCCGGACGTCCGGCGATCGTGCGTGCAGATTGAGGCCCGGGTCCGGACCGTCGGGCGCACGGGCGCGGAGATGGAGGCGCTCGTCGCGGTTGCGGTCGCCGGTCTCACGGTGTACGACATGTTGAAGGCGATCGAGCGCGGCATGGTGATCCGCCGGATCCGGCTGGTCCGGAAGACCGGCGGCAAGTCGGGTACGTACACGCGCGCTGGCGAGCGTCCGCCCGCGCCGCTCGCTGACGCGATGCGGATGCGTGCGGGCCCCGGACGTCGTGCGTCGACGAGGTTGCGGACGCGCGCCGGGGCTCCGGCGCGGGGGAGGCGCGGATGAGCGAAGAGAAGCGGCTGCGCGGCGTGCGCTGCGGCGTCCTCACCGCCAGCGACCGGGTCAGCCGCGGAACGGGCAAGAACGAGAGCGGGCAGTATCTGGCGCAGACGCTCGCGGCGCACGGCGCGGAGGTGGTCGCGCACGTCGCCGTGCCCGACGACCTCGACACGATCGCCCGGACCCTTGCCGACATGGCGGACACGCTCCAGGTGGACCTGGTCCTCACCACCGGCGGCAGCGGGGTGGCGCCCCGCGACGTCACGCCGGAGGCCACGCTCCGGGTGATCGAACGGCACGTGCCAGGGATCCCGGAGGCGGCCCGGATCGCCACCGCCGCGCGCTCGCCGCTCGCGATGCTCTCTCGGGCCGTGGCGGGGATCCGGGGACGCACGCTCATCGTTAACCTGCCTGGGAGCCCGCGGGGCGCGCGCGAGTGGATGGACGTCATTCTGCCGATCCTGCCGCACGTCGTGGAGTTGCTGCAGGAACGCCCGCTCGAGTGGGGGCGCGAGCACAAGCCCTGACCCGATCGCCTGCGCTTGACACTGCGGGCCGGGCCCAGTACACTCGGGCAGGTCTGCGTCGCGCGCACGGCGCGCGGAAGAGGACTCGACGACGATGCCGCTTCTCAGTGTGTCCAATCTCACAAAAACGTACGGCGGCGTAACGGTGCTCGCCGGCGTGGCGTTTGCCATCGAGCCGGGCGACAAGATCGGCCTCGTCGGCCGGAACGGCGCAGGCAAGACGACCGTGCTGCGGCTGCTGGCGAGGCTCGACGCGGCCGACGACGGCGCGGTCGCGGTCCGGCCCGGGGCCGGCATCGGCTACCTGGCCCAGTTGCCGGACACGAGCGACGGCCACACCCTCTGGGAAGAAGCCGCGGCGGCCTTTGACGGTCTCCGGGACATCGAGCGGCGTCTGCACGAGGCCGAGGTCCGGTTGGCGGCACCCGAGGTGCACGGGGACGACGCGCTCCTTGCGGAGGCGCTCGAGGAGTACGGCCGCCTGCGGGATCGCTTCGAAACGACCGGCGGGTTTACCTACGAGGCGGAGATCCGCCGGACGCTCGCCGGTCTCGGCTTCCGCGAGAGCCAGTACGGGCAGTCCCTTGCCTCGATGAGCGGCGGGCAGCAATCGCGCGCGGCACTGGCGCGCCTCCTCCTGTCCGCGCCGGATCTGCTGCTGCTCGACGAGCCGACGAACCATCTGGATCTCGAGGCGCTCGAGTGGCTGCAGGGATTTCTGATCGAGTACCGAGGCGCGGTGCTGCTCGTGAGCCACGACCGGTATCTGCTGGACGCCGTCACGACGCGCACGCTGGAGCTGGACGGCGGGCGGATCGACGAGTATCCGGGCAACTACTCCTACTACGCGACCGAGCGCGTCGCCCGGCACGCGCGGCAGCAGGAGGCGTTCGAGCGCCAGCAAGAAGAGATCGAGGCGCTCAAAGAGTACATTCGGCGGAACCACGCCGGCCAAAACGCCAGGCAGGCGAAGTCCCGGGAGAAGCGTCTCGCTCGGATCCAACCCGTCGAAGCGCCGAAAACCGCCCGCACGCTCTCGTTCCGGCTGGACACGCCCCGCCGCGGGCCGCAGGTGGTGTTGCGCGCCCGGAACGTGACGAAGCGGTTTGGACACGCCGAGGTGCTCCGTCACGTCTCATTCGAGATCCGGCGCGGAGAGAAAGTCGGCCTCATCGGCCCGAATGGGACGGGCAAGACGACACTCCTTCGGATCGTCACGGGCGCCGAATCGCCGACCTCCGGCACCGTTGAGCCGGGACCCGGCGTCCGGTTCGGCTACTTCGCGCAGCACGCCGAGGAGACCCTGGACCTGGATCGGACCGTGCTCGACGAGGTGCTCGGCGAGCGGCGGATGTCCCCGGAGCAGGTGCGCACGCTGCTGGGACGGTTCCTGTTTTCGGGGGAGACCGCATACAAGCGCGTGGGGCAGCTCAGCGGCGGCGAGCGGCGCCGCGTCGCCCTCGCCAAGCTCGTGCTGGACCGCCCGGACCTCTTGCTCCTGGACGAGCCGACGACGCACCTGGATCTCCCGTCGCTCGAGGCGTTGGAGGGCGCGCTGCGGGCGTTTCCGGGCGCGGTGCTGATCGTCTCGCACGACCGGTATCTGCTCGACCACATCGCCGAACGGCTGCTGGTACTCGGAGACGGCGAGTTGACCGCGGCGGCCGGGCCGTACCACGCTTATCGGGGGGCGCTGACGGCCCGCGCGGCGTCGTCGTCGCCTGCGCCCGCCGCGGCCCCGTCGCGGACCCGGGGGGATGGTGACCCCGCGCGCGTCGCCCAGGCGGAAGTCTCCCCGGGTAACGGCGGGGAGCGTC
>DASQGM010000015.1:0-3193 GCA_035632615.1 bacterium
CCCCACGTTCCGGCGATCATCACAAAGGTCAGCAGAAGGCCGAGTCCCGTACAAGCGTAGACGACCGATCTGAGCGAGCGGAGCCGAAGGCGCCTAGAGAGCGCGGTGGAACCGTAGGGCATCGCCTCTTGCACGGGCTCCCTCCCTTCGCCAACGTCGACCAGTCCTGGGGAGAAACTCCCCCAAAAACCTCTCCGGATCCGTCAGATCTGATGGAAGATTGATTGAAGCCTGACAGATCTTTCGGAGCTCGAGCGCTGCGGCGATGAGGGTGCGAATCCTCGAGCGACAGATACCAGCCATATCGGAACTATAGACTGAATTGTACAATACGCATTATACCTATAGACGAATTTCAATGCAAGCGCCGGGGCTGCTGAGGTTTCCTCGTAATTAGCTTGCGCGGTCCCTGCGCCGGAATTGCCCCGATTAGCCTACCTGCCGCCTGCTGTCCAGCGGATGGACCAGATCACGGCCCGATGTCGCGTCCGTCCGGTCGCTCAATCAACTCAACAAGCAGGCCGTGCGTGGAACGAGGATGGACGAACGCCACCTTTGTCCCGTGCGCCCCTGGGCGCGCCGTCGCATCGATCAGGCGGAAGCCGGCAGATCGGGCGACCGCCATGGCGGCGTCGATGTCCGGCACCTCCACGGCGACGTGGTGCACCGTCTCGCCGCTCGTGGCCAGAAACCGTTCCAGAGGCCCGCCGGCGCCGGTGGGCTGCACCAGTTCGATCGCGCCCGCGCCGATCGGGACGAACGCGACGCGCACTCCCCGCGACGGCAGGCTCTCTCGGATTCCGGATGCCAGCCCGAGCCGGTCGCGGAACCATTCTTCCGCGGCCTCGAGCTGACGGACGACGACGGCCACATGGGCCAGCCGCGGCGGGCGCGTGATCCTCCCGGCCGGGGTCCCGCCGCTCATCGAATGCCCGCCCCACGGAGGAGAGTGTCGGCGGCAGTGTAGAGGTCCGTCTCGCCCCGGGCGACCCGGGAGGCGAGCGCGTCCAGACGGTCGGCACCGATCGCCCCGAGGATCCGCCTTCTGAGGCGAGATTCCGCCACCATCAGGATCTCCTCCCGCCGTCTGGCGAGACGCCGCCGATCCAGTAGACCGTGGGCGGTCTGGTGCTCCCGGTGCCGGGCGATCTCCGCGAGGATCTCGGCCACCCCGGTCCCGTCGGTCGCGGTCGAGAGCAGCACCGGCGGCCTCCAACTCTGCCGGTCGGGCGCGAGCCCCAGCATCGTCTTGATCTCCGTCGCCGTCCGATCCGCGCCCCCCCGATCCGCCTTATTGACGACGAAGAGATCCGCGATCTCCATGACGCCGGCCTTGAGCGTCTGCACGCCGTCGCCCAGGTGCGGAACGGTCACCACGACCACGGTGTCCGCGAGTCGCACCACGTCAACCTCCGCCTGGCCGGTGCCGACGGTCTCCACCAAGACGAGGTCGCAGCCCGAAGCGTCGAGCACGTCCACGACCCCCGCGGTCGCGGGAGCGAGCCCGCCGAGGTACCCGCGGGTGGCCATGCTCCGCACAAACACCCCGGGATCGGTGCTGTGATCCTGCATGCGGATGCGGTCGCCCAGGACGGCGCCCCCGGTGAACGGGCTCGTCGGGTCGACCGCCACGACGCCGACCCGCCGCCCGTCGCGCCGGATCGTCCCCACGAGCGCGGCGATCAGTGTGCTCTTGCCGGCGCCGGGCGGCCCGGTCACGCCGACGACGTACGCGCGGCCGGTGTGGGGGTGGAGCTTGCGAAGCACCGCCACCGCGTCGGCAGGCCGGTTCTCCACGAGCGAGATCAGCCTGGCCACCGCGTGGGGGGAGCCTCGGAGCACGTCCTCGGCGAGGGTCACCGGATCAAACCACGACCGGCGGGCGATACGCCCCGAACGTCCGCCGCAGCGCATCGCAGATCTCGCCCACCGTCGCGTACGCGCGAACGGCTTCCAGGATCAACGGCAGCAGGTTTGCCCGCCCCCCCGCCTCGCGGCCGAGCGCCGCCAGCGCTGCGGCGACGCGCACGCCGTCCCGTTCCGCCCGGACGCGACGCAGCCGGGCCTGCTGCCGCTCGATGACCGCCGGATCCACCCGAAGGATCGCCGGCGGACGTTCCTCGGCGGCCTGGAAGCGATTGACGCCCACGATCACGCGCCGCCCCGCCTCCACGTCCTGCTGGTCCCGGTACGCCGCCTCGCCGATCTCCCGCTGCACGTACCCCGTCTCGATCGCCCGGAGCATGCCGCCGATCTGGCGGAGCCGGTCGAGATACGCCACCGCCCGGCGCTCGATCTCGGTCGTAAGAGACTCGACGTAGTAGGATCCGGCCAGCGGGTCGATCGTATCGGCCACCCCGCTCTCGTGGCCGATGATCTGCTGCGTGCGTAGGGCGAGTAGCGCCGCCTCGTCCGTCGGCAGCGAGAGCGCCTCATCCCGGGCGTTCGTGTGGAGCGACTGGGTGCCGCCGAGCACCGCCGCCAGCGCCTGGACCGCGACGCGCACGACGTTGTTGTCGGGCTGCTGAGCGGTCAGCGAGACCCCCGCGGTCTGCGTATGGAACCGGAGCATCCACGACCGCGGGTCGCGGGCGCCGAACTGTTCCCGCGTGATCCGGGCCCACAGCCGGCGCGCGGCCCGGAACTTCGAGACCTCCTCGAAGAACCCCATCTGCGCATCGAAGAAGAACGCCAGCCGCGGCGCGATGTGATCGACACCGAGCCCGGCGGCCCGCGCGGCCTCGAGGTACGCGATCGCGTTTCCGAGCGTGAACGCGACCTCCTGGACCGCGGTGGCGCCCGCCTCCCGGATGTGGTAGCCGCTGATGCTGATCGGGTTCCATCGGGGGAGCCGCTCGGCGCAGAACGCCATCGTGTCGGTCACCAGACGGAGCGACGGCCACGGCGGGTAGATGTAGGTGCCCCGGGCGATGTATTCTTTCAGGATGTCGTTCTGGGTCGTGCCGGCCAGCCGCGCGGGCGGCACGCCCTGCCGCTCGCCCACCGCGAGGTACATGCACAGCAGGATCGCGGCGGTGGCGTTGATGGTCATCGAGGTGCTCACGCGGTCCAGCGGGATGCGGTCGAAGAGCACCTCCATGTCGGCGAGCGAATCGATCGCGACGCCGACCTTCCCGACCTCGGCCTCGGCCAGCGAATGGTCCGAGTCGTATCTCATCTGCGTGGGCAGGTC
>DASQGM010000016.1:0-2224 GCA_035632615.1 bacterium
GCGGGGGGCCGCCGGCTCCGCGGTCCCGGCCCGCGCGTCAGTAATAGGTGAGCCCTCCCTGTCGCAGCAGCCGGAAGTTCGCGACGGCGAGGACGACCGTGATCGCGGCGAGCACGACGCCGAGCGCCGCGGCGTAGCCCAGGTGCAGCGAGCCAAACGCCTGGTCGAACATGTAGTAGAACATCGTGTACGTCGAGTACACGGGGCCGCCGCCCGTCATGACGTACATCTCCTCGAACACCCGGAGCGCCGAGATCGCCGACAGCGTTCCGGCGAGGAGGATGCTGGGGCGGAGCAACGGGATCGTCACCCGCAGGAGTCGGGTGGTCGGACCCGCCCCGTCGATCGCGGCGGCCTCGTCGTAGGTCGTCGGGATCGCCTCGAGCCCGGCGAGGTAAATCACCATGTAGTACCCGAGGCCCTTCCACAGCGTGACGAACATGACCGCGTACAACGCGACCGCGGGGTTCGTCAGCCAGTGGACCGGCGCGTGGATCACCCCGAGCTGGAGCAGCGCGTAGTTCACGAGGCCGGACTCGTCAAGGAGCCAGCGCCACAACAGCCCGACGACCACGATCGACGTGACGACGGGCACGTAGTACGCGGCGCGAAACCATCCGATGCCGCGCAGCGGCCGGCGCACCCAGAGCGCGAGCACGATCGAGCAGAACTGCAGCACCGGCACGACGAGGAGGTACTTGAGGCTGTTCTCGAGCGCGATCCAGAAGTAGCGGTCGGTCCACAACGCCCGGAACTGCGAGACCCCGACATACCGGGGCGGCGAGATCACGTCGTATTCGAACAGACTCAGCGCGGTACCGAACACCACGGGGTAGAACGTGAACACGCCGAGCAGCAGCAGCGCAGGCAGGAGAAACAGATAGGCGATCAGCGTGCGGCGGACGGCCATCCGGCGGCGGGGGCGGCTACAGCCGGCCGTCCCACTCGCGGGCCGCCCACGCGAGCGCCTGCTGCGGCGACATCCGCCCGTAGAACGCGTTCTCGACGGCGTCCTTGAAGACGCGGAACAGCTCATCGCTGTGCGGGACCACCACCGTGAGATCCCGCGCGACCCCCAGCTCCTGGGCCGCGATCACGCGGGCGCGGTCCTCGGGCGTCGTCCCGCCGCGGGCGAAGAACGGGTCCGCCGCGGCCTTCCGCGTGGACGGAAAGATGACGACCTGGTGGTCGAACGCGAGCTGGTTCTCGTCGTCCGTGACGAACAGCGCGAACCGCACCGCCTCGGCCCGGTGACGGCTCGCCAGCGGCACGACGAGGGCCATCGTCGGCAGGTCGAGGACGTTGCCCCGCCCGCGCGGGGCGGGGGCGACGAGCGTGTCCTTGTAGACGTCGGGGCTGTCGTTCTTCACGCGGAGCAGAAACTGCGGGCCGGTGGTCAGCATCCCGAGGCGCGCCCCGGCGTACCGCTCGGTCGCGCCGAGGTACCCGTGCTGGAGCGTGTCGTCCGGAAACATGTCGCGCCTGTAGAGGTCCACGTACGCCGCCAACAGCGCGACGTACGCGGGGCCGGCAAACAAGGCGTGCCGGCGGTCGGGGCTCAGGACCGGCAGCCCTTCCTCCTGAAAGACCGCGAGCATGCGGACCCCGTCGACGTTCGGCATGAACCCGTACACCCCGGTCTTCTGCTTGATGACCGTGGCGTCGTGGGTGAACGCGTCCGTGGTCGCGGGCGGGTGCTGGGCATCCAGGCCGGCGCGCTGGAACAGCGTTCGGTTGTAGGCGAGAACGTTCGGCACGACGTACCACGGGATCCCGTACGTCCGGCCACTGTACCGAAGCGACCCCCAGATGTTGGGGAAGTAGCGCGCCCGGGCGTCGGCCGGCACCGCCGCGTCCATGTCCACGAGCGCGCGCGCCTCCGCCAAGCGCAGCGTCCCTTCGGTGTTGAGGTTGACGACGTCGGGGCTGACGCCGCCCGCGATCGAGGCGAGGAGTTTCTGATCGACGGCCTGGGGCTGGACATCGATCCAGCGAACGGCGACGTCGGGATGCGCCCCCTGGTAGCGGGCGATTATCCCTTGCACGTATCCGGTGAAGAACGGCTGCAGGGAGATCGTCCAGAACTCAAGCTGCGCGCGGGGACCCCCGGCGGCGGTCCCGGCGCTCAGGAGAAGGGCAAGCGCTACGGCGGCGAGGCTGCGTCTCATGGTCCGGCTCCCCGGCGCGCCCTCGGGGGACGCACCGCGACTTGCGGATTCGCCGA
>DASQGM010000017.1:0-2702 GCA_035632615.1 bacterium
GGGTGTACAAATAATCAAGTAATCAAGGACAAATAACCCTACAATCAAGGAGAGGTTCCACCAAGCGGCGAACGTCTCGGTGGTGCAAGGAGGCGTGTATCTATGACCACCACACCGACCCCGGCCCGGCCTGAGACGCCCGGGTCCGGCCACGAGCTGGAGCGCTTCGTGCAACAGCTGCGCAGCACGGACGTGACGCTGCGGAGTGATGCTGCGCACGCGCTCGGCAAGCTGGGGGACGAAGGGGCGGTGCCTGCGTTGGCCGAGGCACTCCACGATCAGGACGAGTATGTTCGCAAGAGCGCCGTGATCGCGCTGCGCCGCATCGGCGGCCACCGGGCGATGGAAGCGATGCGTGTCGCGCTCGCCGACCGTTCCGAGCAGGTGTGCGTGCAGGCGGTCAAGGGGCTCGGCGAGCTCCGCGACGCCGGGGCTGTGGAGGCCCTCGTCAAGGTGCTCGCGCGGCGCGAGCGATCGCTCGTCTCCGCCGCGACGGAGGCGCTGTCACGGATCGGCGCCGAGGCCGTGCCCGCGCTCATGGAGGCGTTCAAGGACCGCTACCTCAGGCGGCGCATCGGCCCGCAGGTCTGGCGCATCCTCACCGACATGGGGCCGCGTATCGTCGAGCCGCTGCTCGCCGTGCTCGGCGACGAGAACTACTACGTCAAGCTGACGGCGCTGACGATCCTGGGTCGTGTCGGCGACCGGCGCGTCGTGGTGCCAATGGTGCAGACGTTCCTCACGGATCCGCGGTTGCAGGAGACCGTGGTGGGGACCGTCGGACGGCTCGAGGAGCGCGGCGTGCTGGCGATGCCGGCCGGCGACCGCG
Source organism: bacterium (assembly GCA_035632615.1). GTDB lineage: Bacteria > Sysuimicrobiota > Sysuimicrobiia > Sysuimicrobiales > Segetimicrobiaceae > JAJPIA01. The sequence goes on from DASQGM010000017.1 coordinate 830, forward strand.
ACGCGTTGTTGCCGGCGGAGGTCGTGCAGGCCTTCGCGCAGGGCGATCGCGAATCCGTGCTCGCGTCGCTCCACAGCGCGATGGAGAACCCGAGCGGCAAGGTGCGGCGGTTCGCGCTCAAGGCGCTGTACGGGCTGCTCGGAGACGCGTCGTTCGAGCCGCTGCTGCGCTACCTCGCGGACGACGACCCGGACGTCAAGCGACTCTCGATCCGCCTGCTCAGCAAGCTGCGGGACAAGCGTGTGATCGAGCCGCTGATCGATCTGCTGCTGCGTGACGGCGGCCAGGTCGAGGAGGCGATCTGGGACGCGCTCAAGATGCTCACGAACCTCCACGAGTACGAGGAGCTTCGGAAGCGGGTCGCCCGCGAGAAGGCCGGGACCCGGCCGGTCGTGAAGACGTATAAGAAGAAGGACGTGTCAGCGGACTGGTGGCGGGATCAGGACTGAGCGTGCGGGGCGACGGGCGCCGGTGCGTCCGGCGACGCGACCGCGCGCGGGGGTGTCCGGGCACGCCGTGACGGATGTGCCCGCGGCGCGCGAGCGCCGCATCGGGGCCGCGCGCATCCGCGTCATCCGCGAGGATGTGACGCTCCTCGCGGTCGATGGGATCGTCAACGCGGCGAACGACCGGTTGTGGATGGGGGGCGGCGTCGCGGGGGCGATCAAGCGGCGCGGGGGACCAGAGATCGAGCGGGAAGCGATCGCGCTCGGACCGGTGCCGATCGGCGGCGCGGTCGCGACGGCGGCGGGACGGCTCGGGGCGCGGTACGTGATCCACGCCGTGACGATGGGCCAGGACCTCGCGACGGGCGAGGGCATCATCCGGGAGGCCACCCGAAACGCGCTCCGCGTCGCCGATTCGCTCGGCCTGCGGTCCGTTGCCTTCCCGGCGCTCGGGACCGGCGTCGGCGGATTTCCCGCGGCCCGGGCCGCCGCGGTCATGTTGCAGGAAACCGCCGCACATCTGCGTGCGGGGAGCTCCCTCGACGAGGTGGTGTTTGCGCTCTACGATGTCGCAGCCTACGACGCGTTTGCGATCGCGCTTGATACCGTCGCGTGATGGCGCGCAGAGCGCCGGGTCGGGTTCCCGATGCGCGTGCTGCTGACCAACGACGACGGCGTGACGTCGCCCGGCCTCGCCGCGCTCGCGCGCGCTGTCTGCCGCGTCGCGGAGACGTTCGTCGTGGCTCCCGAGCACGAGCGAAGCGCCGCCAGCCATGCGATCACGCTGCACAAGCCGCTGCGGGCCACGCGAGCGAGCATCCGCGACGTGGACGTGACGGCGTGGGCCACGAATGGCACGCCCGCCGACTGCGTCGTGCTCGCAGTGCTCGACCTCATGGGGACGCCGCCCGATATCGTGGTGTCCGGCATCAACGTGGGCGCCAACCTCGGCATGGATCTCATCTACTCGGGCACCGTGTCGGGCGCGGTGGAGGCGGCGCTGTTCGGGATCCCGGCCGTGGCGATCTCGGTCGGGGCGTTTCGCGAGATCCACTGGGAGCCCGCCGCGGCGTTCGCGGCGGCGCTCGTGGGGGAGCTCGCGCGGCGCGGGTTGCCCCGCGATACATTCCTGAACGTCAACGTGCCGAACCTCCCGGCGGACGAGCTCCGCGGCGTGGAGGTCACCCGGCAGGGCACGCGCCGGTACGTGAGCCGGCTCGAAAAGCGTTCCGATCCGCGCGGCCGCGACTACTACTGGCTCACCGGGTCGGCCGGCGATGAGGAAAGCGAGGCAGGCACGGACGTGCGCGCGGTCGCGGAGGGCAGAATCTCCGTGACACCCCTTCGGCTGGACATGACGCATGACGAGCTCGATGCGGTCGTTCGGTCGTGGAACCTGACCGTCCCCAAGATCTGACCCCGGCGAT
>DASQGM010000018.1:0-3852 GCA_035632615.1 bacterium
GGAGGGGCGCGCTCGGCGATCCCGGCGCGCCCCTCCGCGTTCGGCAGACGGACGGTCCGGCTACCCTCGCGCGCGGGGGGCCGGCATCGGCGGCCGCCGCCGGTGCCAGTCGGTTGCCTGCTGGAACGCGCGTCCGAGATCGATCACGGTCGCGTCGTCGAACGGCCGGCCCACGAGCTGGACCGCGGCCGGCAGGCCGGTCGTGCTGAACCCGCACGGCACGCACAGGCCCGGCAGGCCCGCGAGGTTCCCCGCGGCGGTGAGGGCCGCGTTGCCCCGGGCCGGCGGAAACGCCGATCGGCCGCGGGCCGCGCGCTTGCCCGCGCGCGCCGGGCGCCACTCCGGGTCGATCGGTTCGTCGATGCGCGGGGACGGGGCGGGGCGGGCCGGCGCAAGGATGACGTCCACCTCGCCGAAGAGGCGCGCGAACCCCTCCTGCAGCAGCCGCCGGACCCGCATCGCGTTGAGGTAGTCGCGGGCCGACACCTCGAGCCCCGCGACCAGGCCGATCGCCTGCCGCCGATCCGCGAGCTCCCACAGGCGCGGGCTTTCCACGAGATCCTGGAACACGGTCGAGCCCTCGGCGCGGATGATGATCCGGGCCACGGAGTCGATCGGCAGCGGCGGAAGCTCCACCTGCCGGAGCTTGACGCCGAGGCCGCGGAACGCCCGCAGCGCGTCGTTGAGCGCCGTGCGCAGCGACGGCTGGGCGGTCTCCTCGAAATCCACCGGCGCGTATCCGACCCGCAACTCCGACGGTTTTCGGGGACGGCGGTTCATCCGGAAGCCCCGGCCGGCCGTGCCGGGATCGCGCGGGTCGGCCCCGGCGATCGCTTCCAGCACCAGGCCGCAGTCTTCGGCGCTGCGGCACATCGGCCCGAGTTTGTCCATCGTCCACGACAGCGCCATCGCACCGTACCGGCTGACAAGACCGTAGGTCGGCCGCAACCCGGTCACGTTGCAGCCGGACGACGGGGAGAGGATCGAGCCGGAGGTCTCGGACCCGATCCCGAACGGCACCATGCCGCCGCCGACCGCCGCGCCCGTCCCGCTCGACGAGCCGCCCGTCCAATGGTCGCGGTTCCAGGGATTCCGAGCCGGGCCGGTGAGCGACGCGGATGGGTAGCGGTACCCGCCGCCGCCCGCCAGCTCGATCATCGCGAGTTTGGCCGCGAGCACCGCGCCGGCCGCGCGCAGCGACACGATCACGGCCGCGTCGTAGTCGAACACCTGGCGGGCGTAGGGCTTGGCGCCCCACGTCGTCGGCACGCCGCGCAACGCCACGAGATCCTTCGCGCCGTACGGGATGCCCGTGAGGGGGCCGGCGCCGCGGCCGCGTCGCAGGAGGCGGTCGGCGTTGCGGGCCTCCCGGAGCGCGTGCTCCGGCAGCACCCGGGCCACGGCGTTGTACCGCCGGCCGACCGTGGACAGACGATCGAGCGCAAGCCGCGTCAGTTCGACCGACGAAATGCGGCGCCGCCGCAGCGCCCCGTGCAGCTCGCCGATCGTGGCGAAGAGGGGATCGTTCACGGCAGCGTCCTGAACAGCGAGGCCGGCTCGACCGCGATGGGGATCGGCGTGTTACGGACGACCCGGCCGGACAGCGCCTGCAGCCGGATCACCCCGCGCAGTTCGGCGTGCCGCGTGAGCGTGGCCCGCCGCGCGGCGCGGCGGGTGCGAGACTTCGTGGGCTTCGATCTTGACGTGCGTCTCCGCGTTGTCATGGAACATCACTACCACGCGGCAACCGGGTTGTCCTGGGGCGCCTCCCGCGCTCCATTTCGGCGGCGCCGCCTCCGCGCAGGGTGCGCGCGCGCGGTCGTTGAAGCGATCGGAGGCGGCGCATCGCGGCGCGCGCCCGGAGCGACACGGAGCCCAACACGCCGGGCCGCCCGAGCGACCGGCAGCTGCTGAGGAGGGGAACCGACGTGTCCGACGTCGACCAGATCATCCGGCAGGTGGAAACCAAGCGCGATACCTTTGTCGCCCTCGCGGACGAAATCTGGCGTCTTGCCGAGCTTCGGTTCAACGAACACAAGTCCGCCGCCGCGCATGTCGCCGCGCTGGAGGAGGAAGGGTTCCGCGTCACGCGCAACGTCGCGGGGATCGACACCGCGTTCGTCGCCGAATCCGGTAGCGGCGGTCCCGTGATCGGATTTCTCGGCGAATACGACGCCCTGGCGGGATTGAGCCAGGACGCCGGTGTCGCGGAGCCGCGCACCGCCACCCCGGGCGGGATCGGGCACGGCTGCGGTCACAACCTGCTCGGGGCGGGCGCGGCGCTCGCCGCGGTGGCGCTCCGCAACCATCTGATGGCCACCGGGATCAAGGCCACGGTGCGGTTCTACGGCTGTCCGGGAGAGGAAGGTGGCTCCGGCAAAGCGTTCATGGCCCGCGCGGGTGCGTTCGACGACCTGGACGTCGCATTCTCCTGGCATCCGGGCAGCTTCGCCGCGGTGATGTCGCGCAGCTCGCTCGCGAACATCCAGGTCTACTACCGGTTCAGGGGCCGCGCCGCCCACGCCGCCGGCGCGCCGCACCTCGGCCGGAGCGCGCTCGACGCCGTGGAGTTGATGAACATCGGCGTGAACTTTCTGCGCGAACACATGCCGTCGAGTGCACGCGTGCACTACTCGATTACCGACGCGGGCGGCATCTCGCCAAACGTGGTGCAGCCGAAGGCCGAGGTGCTGTATCTGATCCGCGCGCCGGAAGTGGCGCAGGCGCAGACGCTGTTCGCCCGCGTGCGGAAGATCGCGGAAGGCGCGGCGCTGATGACCGAGACGGAGCTGGAGGTCGAGGTCGACAAGGCGTGCTCCAACATCGTGCCCAACACCGCGCTCGAGCGCGCCATGTACGAGAACTTGAAGCGCGTCGGCGGGGTCGCGTTCAACGCGCAGGACGTCGCCTTTGCCGAGCGGATCAGGGAGACGCTGACGCCGGACGACGTCGCGTCCAGCATCGAGATGCACGGGACCCCGGCCGCCGAGCCCCACGGGCTGTACGGGGCACCGGTGCCGCTCGAGGGTCCGCCGCGTCTTCTCAGCGGGTCGACCGATGTGGGGGACGTGAGCTGGATCGTGCCCACCGCCCAGATGTGGGGCGCCTGTTACGCGGTCGGGACGCCGTTTCACTCCTGGCAGATGGTCGCGCAGGGCGCGTCGCCGGCGGCGCACAAGGGCATGGTGCACGCGGCCAAAGTGATGGCCGCCACCGGGCTGGACGCCATCCGCGACCCGGAGCTGCGGGCGCGCGCCAAGGCCGAGCTCACGGAGCGGACCGGAGGCAAGGGCTACCGGTGTCCGATCCCCGACGACGTCGTGCCCGCGCCGCTGCGCCAGGCCCGCCGACGCTAGGGCGTGACGGCGGGCGCCGCAACTGCGTGGCCGTCCGCGACGGCAGCACCGATCGGCCGCGGCGTTCCACGACTCGAGACGTGATGCCCGGCGAACGCATACCCGGCGCCCCGACCAGGACCCGGGGCGCGCTGGACGAACAACTAGTGGCAGAGTCGTGACGTGGCGGGATGCCACCGGGAGGATGATCGAGATGCCGGAGCGCACGAAGCCGAGCGGTGGGCGGAGGTGGGTCGGTGTGGTGGCGGCCGCCGCGATCGTGCTGGCGCTCGCCGGGGCGGGCGCCGTCGCGGCGCCGGTGACCGGAGGGACGGTGACGATCGGGCTCGAGGCGGACCCGACGATGCTCGACCCGCACGCGTCCGCGGCCGCGGCGACGTACCTCCTCGGCAGCCTGAACGTGTTCGAGAGCCTCCTGTACCAGAGCCCGGACGGCAAGTTCAACCCGTGGCTCGCGACGAGCTACCGCATCTCGCCGGACGGCAAGACGTTCACG
>DASQGM010000019.1:0-4746 GCA_035632615.1 bacterium
CGTCCATCTCCACCAACAGCTGGTACAGCGTCTGCTCCCGCTCATCGTGCCCGCCGCCCAACCCGGCGCCCCGCTGCCGGCCCACCGCGTCGATCTCGTCGATGAACACCAGACACGGCGCCGACTTCTTCGCCTGATCGAACAGGTCGCGCACGCGCGAGGCCCCGACCCCGACGAACATCTCCACGAACTCGCTGCCCGAGATCGAGAAGAACGGCACCCCCGCCTCGCCCGCGATCGCCTTCGCCAGCAGCGTCTTCCCGCTCCCCGGCGGGCCCACCAGCAGTACCCCCCGCGGGATCTTCGCCCCCAGCGCCTGGAACTTCTTCGGGTGCCGCAGGAACTCGATGATCTCCTCCAGCTCCTCCTTCGCCTCCTCCACCCCCGCCACGTCCTCGAACGTCACCCGCGTCTTCGCCTCCGTGTGCAGCCGCGCCCGGCTCTTGCCGAACGACATCGCCTGGTTCGACCCGGACTGCGCCTGCCGCAGCATTAACATCCAGAGACCGACGAGCACCAGGAACGGCAACATCGTCGTCAACAGGTTCGGCCACAGCGACGATCGCGAGCGCGGCTCCACCGTGATCGTGACGCCCTTCGCCTGCAAGAGGGGAAGATACGAACCGTCGTTGGATGGCACGTAGGCGCGGAACGACCGGCCGTCCTTGAGCTGGCCCGAGACGGATTCGTCGCCCACGGTGACCTGGCTCACCTGACCCGCCTGGGCCTTGTCGAGAAAGTCGCTGTAGGAGATCTCCTCGCGCGGCGTCCGCTGGTGGTAGAGCGGCAGCACCAAGTAGAGCACGACCACGAGGATCAGCGCCCACACAAGCAGATTGCGCACATACTTGTTGAACACTCCGGGGACCTCCTCATAAACGCCAGCCACTGGACCCGGAGCGCCAGGGGGCAAGGTGTGCGGATCCTCTTCAAAAAATTATAGCATACAGGTCCGCACCCGCATACACGCGCCGCGCACGCACACGCCGTTCCGTCGGTGCCCTTCGTCCCGTCCGGTCCCTCACGATCCGTCCGTGCCGACGTGTCTGTTGCCTACGACCTTACGATCCGGGTCGCGGGGCCCCGCGTCTCGGCGAACGCGCCACCGTCCCGATCTCAAGCACACCCCGGAGCCGTACGGCCCGTACACCGCCCGGCAATTCCGCCACGGCGCCGGTCCGGCCTTCGAGCGCGACCTTCCGCGCTCCCTCAAGGTGAACGAACGCAACCCCCTGCAAGTTCCCGCGCACCCGCCGCACCGCCTCGCGCAACGCGCGGCGCTGAAGCGCCGGCGGCAGGGCCGCGAACGGCGCCAACGCCACGCGCACCGCGGGCCGATCGCCGGACAGTACCGCGCCGACGCGGCGGGCCGCGAGCTCGTCGAGCGCCGCGGTCTCGTCGCGGACGACCTCCGCGAGGCGCGCGAGCGTCCCCCGTACATCCGGATTATACCCTTCGAGCGTCGGAAGCAAGACGTGGCGAATGCGGTTGCGGAGCATCGCATAGTCCCGGTTCGTCGGATCCTCACGCCACGTCACTCCCTCGGCCCGGAGCGACGCTTCGACCAAGATGTGCGGGGTCTCGATCAGCGGTCGGATCAACCTCACGCCGGCGTGCGGCCGGACCGGCGGAATCCCGGCCAGTCCCCACGGGCCCGCGCCGCGGAGCAGACGCATCAGAACGGTCTCAGCCTGATCGTCGAGGGTATGCCCGGTGGCAACGACGCCGGCGCGCGCTGCGGCGGCGACCGAGACCAGGAACGCGTACCTCAGGTGGCGCGCGGCGTCCTCCACGGAACGCCCCGTGCGCGCGGCGTACGCTCGCGGATCCCCGCTGCCTTCGTGGTACGGGAGGCCGAACCCGCGCGCCATCTCCGCCACGTACGTCGCGTCCTCTCCCGCGTCTTCCCGCAGCAGATGGTTGAAGTGCGCGACGCGGAGCTCCAGACCGAGATCGGCCCGCAGCGCGACAAGGACACGCAGCAGCGCGGTGGAGTCGGCACCGCCGGAGACCGCCACAATCACCGTGTCCCCACGCCGCAGCATCGCGTGGCGCCGGATCGTGTCGCGGACGCGGGCCACCAACTGGGAGCCGCCGATCATGCGTGTGCCTCGACCGGGACGCGGCGGCATGCGCGGCCCGCGGCCGCGTCCCAATTTCTTCCTGCAACAGACAAGGGGCGCACGAGCGGCAGATTCGGTGGCCCCCGACATGCTTCCTACGGGGGCTTGCGGACACGGCGACCCCGAACGCTGGCTGCGGCACCTCGAATCGCGCCGCGCACGCCGACACGAACGGATGAGAGATCGAGTGGTGGTGGCGGCGGAGGGCTTCGAACCCCCGACTCCGCGGGTATGAACCGCGTGCTCTGACCACCTGAGCTACGCCGCCAGCGACGCTCATTATATCACGCGCCCCGCGTCGCGCGCACCGGCGCGGACGCGCCCGAGCGCCCACACCGCACGCGTCGCACCGCCGGAGTCGTAGGCGCGCCCCACGGCAGGACCGCCTCGCTCCAACGCGGAACCTCCCGTCGCACGTTCCGTCAGGAGGGAGAGAACCCGCATGTCCACACCGCTCGAGTTCACCCAAGCGCATCGCCTGCAGTTCGAAAACGAATTGTGCGACCTACTCCGCATCCCCAGCATCAGCACCCTGCCGGCTCATCGGGAGGACATCCGACACGCTGCGCAGTGGGTCGCGAAACATCTGCGCGAGATCGGCATGACGGTGGACCTGATCCCGACCGCCGGCCACCCGCTCGTCTACGCGGAATGGCTGGGAGCCCCCGGGCGTCCAACGGTCCTCGGGTACGGGCACTACGACGTCCAGCCCACGGACCCGGACGGGCTGTGGACGACGCTGCCGTTCTCGCCGACCGTGCGCAACGGCGGCCTCTATGCCCGCGGCGCCGCGGACGACAAGGGCCAAATGTTCACGCTGATGGCGGCGGTCCGGGCCTACCTGCAGACGGGGACAGCGCTCCCAGTCAACGTGAAATTGATCATCGAGGGCGAGGAAGAATGTGGCGGCGCGGGCATCGACGCGTATGTCCGGTCCCATGGAGACCGGCTGCGCGCGGACGCGGCGCTGGTGCTGGATTTCGGCGTGTTCGCCCCAGGCATCCCCGCGATCGCGCTCGGCCTGCGCGGCATCGTCGGGGGCGAGGTCGAAGTGCAGGGCGCCGCGCGCGACCTGCACTCGGGGCTCTACGGCGGGGTCGCCCCAAACCCGTTCATCGCCCTCGCCGAGATCATCACCGGGCTCAAGGATGCGAACGGGCACGTCCGCATCCCCGGATTCTACGACCGTGTGGTGCCGCCGGATCCCGCGGAGCGCGCGGGATGGGACCGGTTGCCGTTCGACGAAGCCGCGTTCCTGCGAGACGAGGTCGGCTCCGCCGCGCTGACGGGGGAGCCGGACTACACACCGCTCGAGCGGATGTGGACGCGTCCGACGCTCGACGTGCACGGGATGCCGGGTGGCTTCACCGCCGAGGGATTCAAGACCGTGATCCCGGCCCGCGCCACCGCCAAGATCAGCATGCGGCTCGTCCCCAAGCAGACCCCCGCGGAGATCGGGCGGCTGTTCACCGCGTACGTACACTCGCTGCAGCCGCGCGGCACGCGCGTCACCGTCCGCGTCAGCAACGGCGCTCAACCCGTCGTCATGTCACCCACCCTACCCGCCGTCGTCGCGGCGCAGCGCGCGCTCACCGACGCCTTCGGCCGAGAGGCGGTGTTCACCCGCATGGGTGGTTCCGTGCCGATCGTCGCAGACTTCATCGAACAGCTGGGGCTTCCGACGGTCGTCACCGGGTGGGCCACACCCGACTCCAACGCGCACAGCCCCGACGAGCGACTCGATCTCGAACACTTCCACAAGGGAATCGTGGCGGTCATGCGGTTCTTCGAGCGCATCGGCGGCCGCACCTAACTCGATGGGCCGGCGGTCGGCGCCGGCACTTCCGCAGCGAACGCCGAGGGAGGGTGCTCATCGATGCGCGTCGGCGTCCCCAAGGAGATCAAGGACCAGGAAGGCCGCGTCGGCATCACGCCCGCGGGCGTCCACGAGCTCGTCGCGGCGGGCCATGAGGTGCTCATCGAGAGTGACGCCGGCGTACAGAGCGGGATCGCCGACCGCGATTTCGAGCGGCGCGGCGCCAGGATCGTCCAGCAAGCAGCCGACGCGTGGGTCGCGGAGATGGTGCTCAAGGTCAAAGAGCCGCTGCCTGAAGAACACCCGTATCTGCGCCCGGGCCTTATCCTGTTCACCTACCTCCACCTCGCCGCGGAGCCGGCGCTCACGCGCGCGCTCCTCGAAAGCCGGACGGTGGGAATCGGGTACGAGACCGTCCAGCTTGCCGACGGTGAACTGCCGCTGCTGACGCCGATGAGCGAGGTCGCCGGACGCATGGCGGTCCAGGAAGGCGCGTTCTACCTTAAGAAGACGGCGGGCGGCAAGGGCACGTTGCTCGGCGGGGTCACGGGGGTCGCTCCTGCCAACGTGGTGATCATTGGCGGCGGGGTGGTCGGGAGCCACGCCGCCAAAATCGCCACCGGGATGGGCGCCCAGGTGGTCGTGCTCGAGAAGAGCCACCGCCGCATGGCGTATCTGGACGACGTCGTGCACGGCCGCGCGATGGCGGTGATGAGCAATCCCGTGACGCTGGAACAGGCCGTGACGTACGCCGACCTGCTCGTGGGCGCGGTGCTCATCCCAGGCGCCCGCGCGCCCCGTCTCGTC
>DASQGM010000020.1:0-5410 GCA_035632615.1 bacterium
CGTGACGCGCCTCTAGCCTCTCGGAAGCCAGCGGGTTTCCCCCAGTACCATGCCCACTGTTACGGTCGAGCATGACCTCGCCCCGCCCCCCGCCTCCGGCCAATCCGAGTGCCCCGCCACGGTGTATCCATGTGCGAACGGGCGGCCGGAACGCCGGCCCGGGACCGCAGCCGGTCCGCCGGTTCAATACGCACCTGGGAGGACGACCGCTCATGACAGACAGGTTCGTTCGACTTCGTGGCGCGCTTCGGCGCGCAGGCACCCGCGGCGTGCGGGCCCTCGCGGCCGCCGTGATCGTGGCCACGGGCGTGATGTGGGGAGCCGCGTTCGGGCCGCGGCCGACGGCGGCCGCAACCACCGCACCCAAAGCGTACATCGGACTGTACGGCGACAACGCGATCGGCGTGCTCGACACCGGAACGGGACATGTGCTCAAGACGATCAAGGTCCCGGCCGGGCCGGAGGCCGTGGTCCTGACACCCGACGGGCGGAAGGTGTACGTGTCGAGCCAAGACGCGACCGACGTCAGCGTCATCGACACGGACACCGACCAGGTCGTGAAGACGCTCACCCTTGGAGAATCGCCGCAGGGCATGGCGCTGTCGCGCGACGCGCGGACGCTCCTCGTGGCGGTCTTCGGCACGAACAAGGTGGACGTCATCGATACGTCGACGCTCCGGGTCACGGCCCAGTTCACCGTCGCGAAGCCCCACGGCGTCGCGCTCGCGCCCGACGGTCGCACCGCGTACGTTGGAGCGCAGGATGCGCCCGCCAACAACGCGATCGTGGTGCTGGACCTCGCCGGGCGCCCCGTGGCGGCGACCGTGGCGTTGGACAAGACGCCGCGCGGTCTGACCGTGAGCCCCGACGGCAAGGCCGTGTACGTCAGCCTCGCCGGCAGCGACGCGATTCAGGTGCTCGACACCGCGACCAACACGATCGCGACGCAGATCACGGTCGGCGCCGCGCCGCACCAGATCGCGTTCACGCCGGACCGCGAGTCCGCGCTGGTCATCGTGCAGGGCACCAACCAGCTGGCGATCATCGACGCCGCGGCGCGCCAGGTCGTCAAGGACGTGGCGGTCGGCAAGTTCCCCCACTGGGTCGGGCTCACGTCGGACGGCGCGCTGGCCTACGTCACGAACGAGGGCGCCAACACCGTATCGGTCGTGGACATGGCCAAGCAGCAGGTCGTGGCCACGATCCCGGTCGGCAACGCGCCCCGCAAGATCACGCTCCAGCGCGGCAGTGGCGCGATGAGCGGGTACACGTCCTCCGCGGTACCCGCAGCCTCGATCACAGCGCAGGCACCCCAGGCGACCGGGGCGGGGGCGCAGATCCACATCAAGAACTTCGCGTACGGCCCCGTGACGGTGACCGTGGGCGCCGGCCAGAAGGTGACCTGGGTCAACGACGACGCGGTGCCGCACACCGCGACGGCGGTGGGCAAGCAGTGGGACTCGGGTCAGCTCGGGCCGGGCGGCAGCTTCACGGTGACGATGACAAAGCCGGGGACCTACGCGTACCACTGCGAGGTGCACCCGTTCATGCAGGCGAAAGTCGTCGTGACGCAATGACGGTTCGCGGGAGCGGTTGACGGTCCCCGGCCGCCGCCGCTCCCGCGGTCGATGCGACGCGAAGCCGACCGGGGTGTCGCCCGCCCCGCCCCGAGGGTTCTACCCACGATCTCGCCAACACTGGTGCATGATCGACCATCACGCGCTTGCGGCGATCAGCCTCGGCGGGGTCGTGCTGGACTTCATGGGCGGCCTGTACCTCGCGTACGGACCTGCTCGGCGGGAAACGCGGCCCGCTCCGCGCGCTCACCCGCGCCACCACCTACAGCCTGCTGTTCGGCCTCGGGTACGGACTCCCGCTGGGACCGGTCTACGGACTCGTCGCGGGCGCAGGGCTGGGTCTCGCGCTGGGGCTCGAGTTCTGGGTTGCCCGAACGGCCCCGGGGCGCCCGATGCCGCTTCCCGCCTTGCTCGCCTTCGCGGTGCTCCGCGGCGGGACCGCTCAGGGCCTCGCCGCGGGACTGACGTTCAACGCCAGGTTCGGCGCCGCGTTCGGGCTCCTCAGCATCGCCGGCCTGGCCCTCACGTATGTCCTGGGGTTCTCTCCCTCCCGGGAGTACGAGCCGGACGTGCGGCCCCGTCTCACCCGGCGGAGGTTGGTTGCGACATGCGTTCGCGGGCTCGTGATCGGAGCGGCAGGCGCCCTTGCGGGCGCGGTCACCCACGAGGGCGCGCGGGGGACGGCGTTCGGGCTCGAGATCGGACTCGTCGTCGCCGCGGTCGGGGCTGTCGTCGCGACGGTCAGTCCGTACATCGAGTGGTGGGCGGACGCCCTGCCGGCGCAGCGGCTGGGCCTGTTCGGCGCCGTGCTCCTGCTCCTCGGCTTCGCCCTCCAGTCGCTGCAGTACTGGTCACTCTGCTCGATGTGCGGATCCGCTGACGCCGCCCGCCGATCTTCCTTCTTAATGCGGTCTTAACCTGACCCGTGTATTGACGGCCCCAACCGCCCCACGATACGATCGGCTCGACCGCATGTCATCCCTCCATCCCGGACCGACGCTGCTCCGTGCCCCGCGCGTGTGGGCCGTGGACGCGCTGCTCCTCGGCGCGGTCGCGACCGTCTTCTATGTGCTGCTCGCGGTGGCGCCACGAGAGCTCCATCGGGTGACGCCGTCCGTCACCATCGATCTCCAGCCCAGCGCGCTGCCGCGGTACGCGCTCCTCTCCTTCATGCGCATGTGCGGCGGCTACGCGGTATCGCTGGCGTTCACCTTCGTCGTCGGGTACGCCGCGGCCCGCAGTCGCTCGGCCGGGCGCATCATCGTCCCGGCGCTCGACATTCTCCAGTCCATCCCGGTGCTCTCCTTCCTCCCCGCGGTGCTGCTGGCAATGATCGCGCTGTTTCCGCGGCAGACGACCGGCCTCGAGATCGGCAGCATCCTGCTGATCTTCACCGGCATGGTCTGGAACATGGCGTTCAGCTTCTACCATTCTCTTCGCACGATTCCGGAGGAACTCATCGAGGCGGCCCGCGCCTTCCGGTTGTCGTGGTGGCAGCGGTTCACGTCGCTGGAGCTTCCGGCGTCCGCGATCGGGCTCGTGTGGAACAGCGTGATGTCCTGGGCGGGCGGCTGGTTCTTCCTCATGGCGACGGAGGCGTTCAGCCTGGGCAAACAGTCGTTTACGCTGCCCGGCCTCGGCAGCTATCTCGCGGAGGCCGCAAACAAGGGCGACTTTGCCGCCATCCTGTGGGGCCTGGGGGTGTTGGTGACCCTCATCATCGCGCTGGATCAGCTGGTGTGGAGACCGCTCATCGCGTGGAGCGAGCGCTTCAAGGTGGAACTGTCCGAGAGCCAGGATGCGCCCACGTCCTGGGTGCTCGATCTGCTGCGGGATTCGGCGCTCCTGCCCCAGGCCAGCCGGCGGATCCGGGCCGCCCTGGGGCGCGTGCAGACCCACCGCCCGCCGCGCCGTGCGACGCCCGAGCCGCCGCGCCCTTCCGTCGCCTCCCGTCTCGAACCCTGGCTGCGGTGGCCGACGATCGGCGCGGGGACGCTGGTGATCGCGTGGGGCGCCCTGTCCTTGCTCAAGCTGGTGGCGGCGCTTCCTCCGGCGAAGTGGATCGACATCGGAGAGGGCTCCGTGGCCACGCTGCTGCGGATCGCGATCGCCCTGATCATCTCGCTCGCCTGGAGCGTGCCCGCGGGAGTCGCGATCGGGCTGCACCCGCGCCTGTCCCGGCTCGCTCAGCCACTGGCCCAGATCGCGGCCTCGGTGCCGGCGACAGCGGTGTTTCCGATCCTAGTGCTGATTTTCGTCCGCGTCGGCGGCGGGCTCTCGATCGCGTCGATCTTGCTGATGCTCTTGGGAACGCAGTGGTATGTGCTGTTCAACGCCATCGCCGGCGCGAGCGCCCTCCCGCGCGACTTGCAGGAGGCCGCCGCCGTGATGAAAGTACGAGGGTGGATGCGCTGGCGCACGCTCATCCTTCCGGCGATCTTCCCGTACTTGGTCACCGGGGGGATCACGGCGCAGGGCGGGGCGTTCAACGCGTCGATTGTGTCCGAGTACGTGTCCTTCGAAGGGAAGACGCTGCAGACCATCGGCCTGGGCGCGCTGGTCACTGCGGCCGCGAACAACGGAGACTACCCGTTGCTGGCGTCGTCGACGTTGGCGATGGGGCTCATCGTGGTGGTCGTGAACCGATTGTTCTGGCGGCGCGCCGCGCGCCTCGCGGAGGAACGCTACCACGTGTGAGGCGAATCGAAGCATCTGACGGCGCCCGAAGCCGGCGTGCCGGAGGAGCGTGACGCATGGTCATCAGCACTCCCCCCACCGTCCTGGTGGACACAAAAGACGTGACGGTCGCGTACGGCCGGCCGGGTGGGGGAGAGATCACCGTCTTGGATCGGATCGAGCTGCAGGTCCGGGCCGGCGAGATCCTCGCGCTGCTGGGCCCCTCGGGCTGCGGAAAGTCGACGTTGCTGCGGGTCCTGGCGGGCCTGCTGTGCCCGACGGGAGGCACCGTCCGGTATCGCGGGAAGCCCCTCGACGGGCCGAACCCGGGCGTGGCTATGGTGTTTCAGACGTTCGCGCTCTTCCCGTGGCTGACCGTCTTGGACAACGTGGAGTTGGGGCTCAAGGCGGCCGGCGTGCCGCCGGCGCAATGCCGTGAGCGGGCGGTGGCCGTGATCGACCTGATCGGTCTGGACGGCTTTGAATCGGCGTTCCCGAAAGAGTTGTCGGGAGGAATGCGGCAGCGTGTGGGCTTCGCGCGCGCGCTCGCGGTCGAGCCGGACATGCTCCTGATGGACGAACCCTTCTCCGCCCTCGACCCGCTCACCGCCGAAAACCTGCGCACGGACCTGCTGGAGCTGTGGCTGAAGAGGCGCTTCCCGACCCGCGCGATCGTGATCGTCACCCACAGCATCGAGGAAGCCGTGTTCATGGCCGACCGCATCATCGTGCTCGCCGCCAATCCGGCGCGAATCGTCGACGAGGTCCGGCCCGAACTGCCGCACTGGCGCGACCGCGGATCTCCGCAGTTCCAACGCATCGTCGAACGGGTGTACGAGTTGCTCACCGGAGACCGGTCGCGGCGCCTGGAACACCTGAAACAACTGATTCCCCGCCTCCCGGATGCGCCCGTGGGCCTGATCATCGGCCTCGTAGAACTGGTGCACGACCAGGGCGGCAAAGCGGACCTCGCACGCGTCGGCGCCGAACTGCACTTCGACGTCGAGGACCTGCTGCCCGCCGTGGAAGCCGCCGAGCTGCTGGGGTTCGCGGTCGCCAAGGCCGGAGATCTCGAGCTGACCGAGCACGGCAACGCGCTGGCGAGCGCGACCGTCCAGGAGAAGAAGGAAATCTTCCGTCTGGCCCTGCTGGCCAAG
>DASQGM010000021.1:0-3185 GCA_035632615.1 bacterium
CCGCCGACTGCTTCGAGTTCATCGGGGGGAACGATCACTTCTTCCTGAACCTGTCCATCGCCCACAGCAAGGCGCTGACGGACGCCGTGCCGCAGATCCCGGGGAGCGGTTTCGTCACCGCGATGGCCGGGAACGGGGTCCGGTTCGGGCTGCGGGTGGCCGGCCTCGGGCGCGCCTGGGTGACGGCGCCGCCGGATCCACCCGTGGGGCGGTTGTTCGAGGGATTTACGCAGGCGGACGGCGTGCCCCTGATGGGCGATTCGTACGTGTCCGAGGTCGTTGGCATCGGCGCGTTCGCGATGGCGGCCGCGCCGGCGATCGCCGGGTTCATCGGGGCGAAGGCGTCCGAGGTGATCGCCCACGCGACGCGGATGTACGCGATCACGGAGGTCGAGCATCCGCTGTTCACCGTGCCGGGGCTCGATTTCCGCGGTACCCCCTGCGGCATCGACGTGGGGCGGGTCGTGGCCACCGGGATCGCGCCGATCCTCAACACCGGCATCGCAGGCCGCAGACCCGGGATCGGACAGATCGGCGCGGGCATCGCGACCGCGCCGCTTGCATGCTTCCGAGAGGCACAGGCGCTGGTCGGTAACCGGACGGAATCGTCCGTCGAGGGATCGTGACGTACCAGGAACTCCGTCGCGGCGCATCGTATCCACACGGGAAGTTTACAAGTCCGTGACACCGCGATGGCGGCGATGCGGCGCACGTACCGGGGGAGAGGCTCCGGCGCGGAGATCGGCGCAGACACCTGCGATGATGAGGGGGGTTCACATGTCAGGCAGCTCGATGACCCGACGTCAGCTCGTTCACCGATCGATGGCTTCGTTGGCAGGCGCGGCGCTCGGCTCGTTTGTGCTCCCGGAAATCTCCGCCGCCGCCCCAACCCGAGGCGGCACGCTCACGATCGCACGCCCGGTCGACGCGAATTCGCTCGACCTCTTCAAGGACAGCAGCGCGCCGGCGTCGTGGGTGTACGGGCTGATCTACGAGCCCCTGGTCACCCTCGGGACGAACATGAAGGTGGGGCCCGGCCTGGCGTCCAGCTGGCGGGTGCTCTCGCCGGCGTCGATCCGGTTCTTCCTGCGGAAGGGTGTGAAGTTCCACGACGGGACCGCGTGCGACGCCGCGGCGATCAAATTCAACTTCGACCGCACCTTCGACCCGAAGACCCCCGGGATCTGGGCCAGCTTCGCCGGGCCGGTCAAGGCGTTGCAGGTCGTTGACGACTACACGGTGGACGTGGTCGCGACAGAGCCGTTCTCGCCGCTGCTGCTGAACATGAGCATGGTGCACGGCGGGATGGTCAGTCCCGCGGCGGTGCGCAAGTACGGGGACGACTTCGGACGCCACCCGGTCGGCACGGGGCCGTTCAAGTTCGAGGAGTGGCAGCCCCGGGACCACATCACGCTCTCGCGCAACGACGAGTACTGGGGGGAGAAGCCGTCGCTGGACCGGATCGTGTTCAAGGTGATCCCCGACGATTCGGCGCGGATGATCGCCCTGCGCACCGGCGAGGCCGACATGGTGCTCAACCCGCTCGTGGACCAGCTGCCGGCGCTGCGCCGTGACCCGAACTTCACGGTCGCCGGCGTGACCGGGACACGGACGGTGTTTCTGTCCCTGACGCTGACCCAGCCCCCGATGGACGACGTGCGGGTTCGGCGCGCAATATTCATGGGGACCGACCGCAAGTCGATCCAGGCGAACCTCGTGCAATCGGCCGGGACGCTCGCCGACAGTGTCATGGCGCCGACGGTGTTTGGCTTCGCCCCGATGCACCTCGACACGCGGTATCCATACGACCCGAAGGGGGCCCGGGCGATGCTGGAGTCCGCGGGCTATAAGCCGGGGGCCGGCGGGATGATGGAGCGGAACGGCGCCCCGCTCGCGCTGTCGATGATCAGCTCTCGGGGACGGTACCCGAAGGACGCCGAGATCGCGCAGGCGTTCCAGGCCCAGATGCGCGAGATCGGCATCCGGGTGGACCTGCAGATCCCGGAGTACCCGGTCGTCATCAACGCGCTGCGGACCCCCACGTTGAACGTCCACGTCCTGTTCTCGGCCTGGGGCAACCTGACCGGCGACGGGGACTTCACGGCCGTGACGGTGTTCCGATCCGATCAGATCCCGCCCGCGGGGTGGAACACGTTCCGGTACATCAACCCCGCGTTTGACAAAGTGGTGAACGCGGCGCGGGTGGACCTCAATCCGACGGAGCGGAAGCAGCTGTACGGTCAGGCGCAGGACATGCTGGCGCGCGACATCCCATTTGTGCCGTTTTACAACATGGACAACATCGCGGTCATGCGGTCGAACGTCAAGGGGTTTACGCCGCACCCCGTCGAGTACGATCTCAGGGTCGCGTCGGTCTGGATCCAGAAGTAGCGGGGCCGGTTCGCGTGGAGGCGCCTCCGGAGCACGCCGTCCGCAGAGGTAGGTCGGCGACGTGACGCGGTTTCTCGTCCGGCGCCTGCTGGCGGCGGTTCCGATCCTGTTGGGCGTCGTCTTTCTGATCATGGGGACGATGGACGTCATCCCCGGCGACCCCGCGGCGATGATGCTCGGCCAGGGCGCGACGCAGGACATGGTCGCGCGCCTGCGGACCCAACTCGAGCTCGACCGGCCGCTGCTGGTCCGCTACGTGCAGTACCTGGAGCGGCTCGCGCACGGGAACCTCGGGCGGTCGATCGTGGACAGCCGGCCCGTGTCGGAGGAGATCGCGCAGGCCTGGATCGCGACGCTCGAGCTGGGGTCCGCCGCGCTCCTGCTCACCGTCGTGTTCGGCGTATTGATCGGGGTCCTGTCGGCGCACTGGCACCGCTCGCTGTTCGACGGCGCCGGCCGCGTGTTGTCGCTGCTGGGCCTGTCGATGCCGGTCTTCTGGACGGGGATCGTGTTCATACTCATCTTCAGCCTGTGGCTCCGGTGGCTGCCGAGCGGCGGCCGGGGTGCGTGGACGCATCTCGTGCTCCCCGCGGTCACGCTGGCGATTCCCAGCGTCGCCACGATCGCGCGGGTGACCCGGTCGGCGATGCTGGGCGTCCTCCACGAGGACTACGTCCGCACCGCCTACGCGAAGGGCGTCCGGAACGCCGTGGTGTTGTTCCACCACGCGCTCAGGAACGCGTTGGTCCCCGTGGTGACGGTGCTGGGGCTGCAGCTCGGGCAGCTGCTCGGCG
>DASQGM010000022.1:0-42102 GCA_035632615.1 bacterium
CCAGGAGCGGCAGCAGTCGCAGATGGAGCGCCTCGGCCTCGTCGCGGCGGTTCTCCCGATAGAGCGTGTAGATCTTGACCTGCACATCGGCCAGCGCGCAGTTCGGCATGTTGCCGCACGCGCCCCGATCCAGCTCGCCGAGCAGCCAAATCGCGTTCAGCCCTCCGAAGACGCCGTCGAGACGATCCCCCGCCGCGCGGATCAGGGCCGACATCCGCTGGCCGCCCGGGTTGACCTCCTCCTTGACGTACCGGATCGCCGGCGCCCGCTCGATCAGCCGGACGAGCGAAGGAATCGCAAGCGGCGTGCCCAGCGGCGGCTCGGCGTTCTGCACGATGATCGGCCGGCCGTCCGCGGCTGCGGCCACCGCCTCATAGTACGCATGGACGCCGGCCTCGCCGGGCCGGCGGATGTACGGCGGCAGCACCATGATCCCGTCGGCGCCGTGGGCGATCGCGTGACGCGTGAACGTGACGGCCGGAACCGTGGAGACGCCGTTTGCGCTGATGATCACCGGCACGCGGCCGTGCACTTCTTCGAGTACGATCTCGGTCACCCGCATGCGCTCCGCGTCGGACAGCGTGAAGAACTCGCTCGCGTTGGCGGGAATCACCACGCCGTGCACCCCGGCGCGGAGGCAAAACGCCACCTCACGGCGCAGGCTGTCCAGATCGAGCGCTCCCGAGTCGTCGAACGGTGTTTGGAGAATCGGCACGATGCCGGCAAAGCGGGTTGCCGTGGAGCCTCCCATCACTCGCCTCCTGTTCAGACCGCGTGGCGCAACAGCGCTGCCTCGTCGACGTCCAGGCCGAAACCGGCGCCACCGGGCACGACCAGCATGCCCTGGTCCAGCACGAGCGGATGCCGCAGCACCGCGTTTCCGAGCGGGTTCTCACCGATCCAGTACTCCATCACGACCAGGTTGGGCAGGGCCGCGGCGTAGTGGGCGGTCGCCGCGAACTGGATCGCCGAGCCGATGCTGACATGCGGGGCGACGCCCGCGCCGAACGCGTCTGCCAGATGCGCGATGCGGCGGCACTCGCTGAGGCCGCCCGATCGGCAGACGTCGGGCTGCACGATGTCGAGCGCCCCGCGCACGAGAAAATCGCGCACCTGATAGCGCGTGCTCAACAGGTCGCAGGCGATCGGCAGATCGAGCGCGCGGGCGAGCTCCGCGTAGCCCGCGACGTGCTCGGGCGGCACCGGCGCCTCGAGCCATCCGACGCCGAACTCCTGTAACGTGCGCCCGAGCCGTCCGGCCGACGCCACGTCGTAGTTACCGGCGGCATCGGTAAGCAGCAGCACGTCGGGACCCACCGCCTCTCTCGCGGCCCGGACGGTCTCCGTGTCGGCGTCCACGCCGAATCCGATCGCGAGCTTAATCGCGCGAAACCCCGCGCCCACCAGCGCGCGGGCGGACTGCTGCAGGCGGCTGCGGGCCGCCTCGTCGTCGGCGCGCTTCAGGCCGGGCAGGCCCGAGGCATAGACCGGCACGCGCTCGCGATACGCGCCGCCCAGGAGCTTGCACACGGGCACCCCGAGCGACTTACCGGCGAGATCCCACAACGCGAGGTCGACCCCGCTGATCGCCTCGAGCAGGAAGCCGCTCTGGTGCGAGCGCAGCCGCATCGTGCCGTACATGCGCTCCCACAGCACGTCGATGTCGAGCGGATCGGCGCCGAGCACCACGGGTGCGAGCAGGTCGCGGACGACCTCGCGCGTCGCCTCGGGGGCGACCGGCGCCTTCGCTTCGCCGTACCCCGTGAGCCCCGCGTCCGTGCGGACGCACACGATCACGGTGTTGAACGTCTCGCTGTAGCTCGCCCGCATGCGCCAGCGTGGTGGGTAGTCCCAGCCGTCGGAGGCGCGCCCGCCGGACGCGAGCGGAGCGCGCGAGGAGTGCACGCCCGGCGCCCCCGACGCCCACGCCTGGGAGCCCCAGTACGGCTCCGTCGACGGGTTGGGGACGCGCAGCGCGAACGCCTCGACGGACGTGATCCTCACCGGCCGTTCCCCCGCAACATCGCGGCCGTCACGCGCGCACCACCAGCGCCTCGAGCGCGGCCTCGTCGATCTCGATCCCGAGTCCCGGCCCGGTCGGCACGGCGACGTATCCGTCCGCGGTCGTGGCGAACGGCGCCGTCACGATGTGGGCCAGCGGGTTGTGCCCCGACCAGAACTCGTACATGAGAAAGTTGGGGATGGCCGCGCAGAGGTGCAGCGAGGCGGCCTGATGGACCGCGGAACACACGCTGTTGTGCGGGCACAGCTTCACGTTCGCCACGTCCGCGAGCATCGCGATCTTGCGGCATTCGGTGAGGCCGCCTGCCCTCGAGATGTCCGGCAGCACGACGTCCACGCCGCGGCGCGCCAGGCGGGCGCTGAACTGGTACCGCGTCGTCTCCGTCTCTCCCATCGCGACCGCGACGTCCAGCGCGCGGCAGAGCTGAGCGTACCCGTGGTGGTCCTCGGGCGGCAACGGGTCCTCAAACCAGAGGACCTGGTTGCGCTCCAGCGCGCGGCCGATCCGGATCGCGGTCGGCAGGTCGTAGACCCCGGCCGCGTCCAGCATCAGGTCGATCTGGGGCCCCACGGCCTCGCGGATCCGCTCGACGTTCCGGATGTCGGTCTCCGCGCCGACGCCGCCGGAGATCTTGATGCCGTGAAACCCCTGCGCGCTGTGATGCCGCGCGATCGCCACCATCTCGTCGATGTCGAGCACCGGCAGATGTGACTGGTACGTGCGGACGCGATCATGGTACTCGCCGCCCATCAAGAGATGGACCGGCAGTCCGACGGCCTTGCCCGCGAGGTCCCACAGCGCGATGTCGACACCGGCCATCGCCTCCGACATGAACCCGGTGTGGTGGCCCCGGATGCGCATGCTGGCGTACATCTTCTCCCACAACTGATCGGTCGCCAGTGGGTTCTCCCCGATCAGCATCGGGCCGAGCAGCGTCTCGATGATCGTGTAGGTAATCTCCGGCGCGATCGGCGCGTGCGCCTCCCCCCAGCCGACGAGGCCGTCGTCGGTCGTGATCCGGACCAGCGTCGTCTCGATGTGCCGCGAGTACGCGGCGCGATATCGCCAGAGCGTCATGTCGGCGGCGCGCTGCGGCTCGACCACCGGCACCCGCGTCTTGCCGCGTGCCTTCTCCCCCCAGAAGCCGGCTCCCCAGTACAGATCCATCTCGCCGAGAGGCGCCCGCAGCACCATCGGTTCGATCTTCGCGATCCGCATCACAAATCCACGCTCCTCTCCGCCGCGGCCTTCCCTGCCGCGAGGCCGGCCCCGCCCACCGCACCCCGCGTCACTTGACCGCGCCCGCCGTCAGCCCTTGGATCAACTGCCGCTCGAGCACGAGGAAGATGAGGATGATCGGCAGCGTTCCGATCAGCGACGCGGCCATGACCTCGTTCCAGTACGTCACGTACTCGCCGCGGAACGACCCGAGGCCCACCGAGATCGTCCACGTCGACGCCGTCGTCAGAAACGTGCGGGCGAAGAGGTACTCGTCCCACGCCAGGATCGTGCTGTACAGGGCCGTGGCAGCGAGTCCGGGTGCCGCGAGCGGCAGGACCACGCGCACGAGCGCGCCGAGCCGGGAACTCCCGTCGATGTATGCCGCCTCGTCGAGCTCCCTCGGGATGCTGTCGAAGTAGCCCTTGAGCATCCAGGTCGCGAACGGCATGATGAATGTCACGTTCGCGATCACGACCGACCAGAGCGAGTTGATGAGGTGCACCGTGCTCATCGCGACAAAGAGCGGAATCACGAGCAACGTGGTCGGCAGCATCCGGCTCGCGAGCAACAGGTGCCCGAGCGTACCGGCCCCTCTCGTCCGAAACCGCGACAGGCTGTACCCGGCCAGCACCCCCACGCCGAGCGAATACGCACCCGACAACAGCACCACAACAAGGGAGTTCAGGAGCCATCGCCCGATTGGACGTTCGTGCAGGATCTTCGTGTACGCGGCGAGGGTCGCGTGCGGGTGCACGAACGTGGGAGGGTAGACGTAGAGCTGGTTTTGCGGCGCCAGCGAGGTATTGAACATCCAGTACACCGGAAAGACCAGTACGCCCACCACGACCACGACCGCCGCGTAGAGCCCATATCGTCGCCCGGGCGTCATCTCAATAGAACTCCTGGCCGCTCTGGCGAATGAACAGGATGCTGGCGACCGTCGAGATCGCGAGCGTCACCACGCCGATCGCCGCTGCGAACCCCATGTGGAAAAACGTAAAGGCCTCCCGGTACGTCATCACCGCGAGCGTCTCCGTCGCGCGCACCGGGCCGCCCCCCGTCAACACCCAGATATACGTGAACTCGCGAAAGACCCAGAGCACGCTCAGCAACGTGGCCAGCGCGAGGATGTTCCGGAGCCCCGGCACGGTGACGAACCGGAACGCGGCAAACGCGCCTCCGCCGTCGACGGCCGCCGCGTCGTACAGGTCCTTGGGGATCGCCTGGAGGCCGGCCAGTACCATGACCGTGAAAAACGGGTAGCCCTTCCAGACCGTCACGATGCTGATCGCCGCGAGCGCCGGGCGCGGCGACGCGACCCAGTTCACCGGCAGCGACACGAGGCCGAGACGAAGCAGCACGAAGTTGAGCAGTCCGTACGACGGATCCAGGATCCACCACCAGATGTTGGCGGCGACGACCGACGGGACCGCCCACGGCAGCACGGCCAGCATCCGCGCTACGGTCCGCCCGCGAAACGGCTGATTGAGCAACAACGCCGTGCCGAACCCGATGAGCAACGCGAAGCCGACCGACAGGACGACATACGCGACGGACACGCGCACCGCTTGCCAAAACGCCGCCGACGCGAACAGCCTCGCGTAGTTGGCGAGCGTGAACGGGCCCTCCGACACCCCCGGCGAGTAGATGTCGACCTTGCGGAAGCTCAAGTTCAGCGCGGTGAGCACCGGGTACAGGATCACGAACACCAGCGTCAGGATCGCTGGCGCGAGCAGGAACAAGGAAAACGCCTCCGGACCCCGCAGCCGGCGTCCCCACGTCCGTCTGGTCGAGCCGGCCGGCATCGCCTGGGCCTGCGTTGTCACCACACACCCCTCGCCGGAAGCCGACCGGGCGGCTCCCCCTACTGCCGCTTCAGGTCCTCGAGCGCCCGCTGAAGGTCCTGAAGGACCTTCTCCACAGGCTCGTTTTGCACGATCATGCGCTGCGACTGCTCCGCCACGATCTGGATGAACTGGTTCGCCTTCGTCTCGAAGCCGAACGGGATCCAACTGACCGCCCGCTTGGACGCATCCACGTAGATGTCGTAGAACGGCAGCGCCTTGCGCGCGTCCGCGGGGACCGTGGCATCCAGCCGGGGCGGTGGCGCGCCGACGGCGATCGCGTAGCGGATCTGCGCCTCCCGGGTCGTCCCGCTCCGGATGAAGTCCCAGACCAGATCCTTCTCGGCCTGGGGAAGGCTCCGGGGCATCGCGATCACGTTGCTCGCCCCTCCCATCGTGGCCTGGAACGGGAGCGGCGCCGCCTTCATGTACGGCCGCACCGACGGGTCGGCCTGTTGCACGAACCCCTGCATCCACGGGCCGTCGTTGTACGACGCGACTTTGCCTTGAATCAGGAACTGCCGCAGCGGGCCGGACTCCTGGCCGATCGGCGTCGCGCTGAGCGCCGCCTGCTTCCACCACTTGAAGCCCTGAATCACCGACGGCGTCAGCACCGACGGGTTGCCCTTGTCGTCGGTCCAGCGCCCGCCCGCGCCGTAGACGAACACGGCGATGTGGGCCACCATGTTGAAGCCCGGCAGCGTGACGATCCCCGCGCCAAACTGCCCCTGCGAGCGATTGGTCATTGCCGCGATCGTGGCAAGGTAGTCGCTGGGAGTCTTCGGGACGGCCCGGCCAGTGGCCGCGAGCAGCTTCGAATTGTACACCCACGCGTAGCCGTAGTTGAGCATCAGGACGCAGTCGGTCGCCCCCTTCCAGACACACGTCTTGGACTGGAGCGGGGTGTACGTCTGCTTGATCTCGTCGATGCCCGGATATTTGTCGAGTGGCTCCAGCCACCCACGGTCGGCAAACGGGAAGTAGGTTTGCGCCGGCACGTGGACGATCTGCGGCGGCGAGTTCGCGGCAAACTGCGCGATGAGCCGGTCGGTGTGCTCGGCGAGCGGGATCTTCGTGAACTCGATCCGGACGCCCGGGTGGGCGCGCTCAAACGCGGCGATCTGGTCCTTCCACCAGCCGGACGTCCCCGGCTCGTCCTGCTGCCACGAGGGGAACTGCAGCACGATCGTCTGCGCGGCTCCTCCCGTGCCCGCCAGAAGACCGGTGAGGAGCAGCGTCAAGCCAATTGCCGCCACGAGCCGGTTCACGAGCCCCACCCCCTGATCCACATCTCGTGTGGCCACCTACCCTCAGTTTCCGGCCTTCCGACCGTCGAGCCGCCGCGCAGGCGCCTGATGCGCTCCCGGTGACGCTGCGACGAGCTCTCTTGCTTCGAGGTCGCGGATCAGCGACGCCTTCGCGCGCCTGATGTGGGCGTCGACGGCTGCCGACAGCCGCGCCGCGTCACCGGCCTCGAGCGCGGCGAGGATCTCACGGTGTTCGGCCTGCTCCTGCCGGAGGCGCTGGTGCCAGTTCGTGCGGCGCGCGTGAACGCGCCCGATCTGGATGTGGGCGCGGAGGCCCTCGTAGAGTTCGAGCAACCTGCGGTTACCCGAAAACTGGACGAACAGCTGGTGGAAGGTCAGGTTTCTCCTCATGTGCTCCGCGGCATCTCGACGATCCGCCGCCCGCTGGAGGGCGTCCAGCTGCTCGCGGAGCTCGGCAAGCCCGTCGCTCGAGATGCGGTCCACCACGGTTTCCGCGGCGAGGCGCTCGAGCGCTCGCCGGATCTCGAAGACCTCGGCGATGTCGTCCGCCGACAGGTCCGTGACGAATGTGCCCTTCCGCGGGACGATCTCGATGAGCCCCTCGCTCGCAAGGACGTTCAACGAGTCCTTGAGCGGCGTACGGCTGACCCCAAGCTGGGCGGCGAGCTCGTCGACCTTGAGGCGCTGACCGGGGCGAAACTTGCGGGCGAGGATCTGCTCTTTCAACGTGCGGTAGACCGCATCCGTGAGGCGCTGTACGCTCAGCGTCGGTAGAGCCTGAACAGGTTGCACGGGTGCCTCCTGGGCGGCGCGGTCCTGGAATCTGAAATTTTTTATTCTACAATATCACCTGTTCTCCTCTCGGTGCTGACCTGGACGCCCGGGGTCCCGAGCACGTCGTGGTCCGCATCATCCGCGGTCCAACGTGGGCGTGCGTGTCCACATGAGGCGGGAGTAGTCCAGGTCCTGAGCGCGCACGCCCACCTGACGGAGCATGGCCATCACCTGGGCGCGATGGTGCACCTCGTGAAAGAGCAGCTGGCCAGCGATGCCGCCGGCCGTGGTCTCCGTGCGCACGGGCGGGCTGAACGATCGCGAAAGGTACTCGATGCGGCGGGTCGCGTCGCCCATGCGGACGAGCACTCCGCGGGTCGTCTCGGACTGCTCCCGCCAGGCGCTTGCAAGCGGCGCCAGACCGGGGTAACGGTCCACGGTGAATGGGTTGTCTCCAGGGCCGTAATCGATGCCGGCCAGCCGGTTGGCATAGTTCCACTCGGAGGCCGCGAGGTGCACCAACGTGTCGCGGATCGATCCCAACCCGATCGGAAAGTCCCGGGTGTACACCGAGTCCGCCTGGGCTCGGATCCACTCGAGGAGCTCCGCCCGCGCGCGCACCACGTAGTCGAAGAAGTGTACGAAGTCGATCCCCGGCGACGCCGGCTCCACGGGCGGACGCCTCCTCAACCGGACGCCATGGAACGCCGGGCCGGGGTTTTCCCCGTGCGCTCGCCAGGCGCGCGTCCGTGAGCCTCG
Organism: bacterium; assembly: GCA_035632615.1. GTDB lineage: Bacteria > Sysuimicrobiota > Sysuimicrobiia > Sysuimicrobiales > Segetimicrobiaceae > JAJPIA01. The sequence continues at coordinate 7,890 of DASQGM010000022.1, forward strand.
ACGACGGTCTTCGAACCCCTCACGCTCGGTGCCTTGATGACGAGAAAGCTCGCGCGCCTACTGAGGATGCGCTCCGGAATGTTGCTCACCACGCCCGGCGCGATGACGAAGTACTGTCCCGCTGAGAGCACAACGCGACGCCCAGCGATGCGTCCCTGGGCCCGACCGCTGAGGAGCAGCGTGCACTCGATCATCTTCGACTCCGTCTTCGTCGCGTGTCCGGTGGGGCCCGCGCGAAACTCCTGGTACTTCATCTCGACGCGGTTGGTTTGACGCACTCCCCCAGGGGCAAAGAACCCCAGGAACCACCCACCGCGTCCCTCGGCGAGCGCGTCCTTGCGAAAATCGCCGATGTAATATCGGCCCGAACGTGTCGCGCTACTTGAAGATCGAATACTCGATCTCCTTGGCCGTGATGAACTCCAGCAGCGCCGGGATTCCCTCCTGGGTTTTCCGCACCGCGCGCTGGATCGCCGGCACGATCTGCGACGGCTCCGTCACCCGCTCCCCGTGGCCGCCCAGCGCCTGCGCGAGCGCCGCGTAGTTGCCGGAGATGTCGGTGCTGCGGTACTTCGCCGTGGCCACCTGCATGATCGGGAGCTCGATCGCCATGCTGAAGTTGTTGAACAGCACCGACAGAATCGGGATCCGCTCGCGCGCCGCGGTCTCGAAGTCCATGCCGGTGAACCCGATCGCCGCATCGCCCCAGACGTTGATGCACAGCTTCTCCGGCTGCACCAGCTTCGCGCCCATCGCCAACCCGAGCCCGTATCCCAACTGGGTCGTCTTGCCCCACCCGATGTAGGACAGCGGCGCCTCGGTGACCCAGAACGGCGAGAGCTGATCGCGCGGGCTGCCCGCGTCGTGCGTGATGATCGTGTTCGGCACGTCCACCGTGTGCAGCAGGTCCCAGATGACGCGGTACGGGGACAGCGGGACCTCGTCAGACGTCAGCTTCGGCATCCATCGCTCCAGCCACGGCGCGCGGATGGCGGCGATCTCGGCGGCCGTCTTCGCCGCCTGCTCCCGCCGAGGCGCCCGCACCCGCTCCTTGACGGCTGCGAGCACCGCGTCGAGCGTGAGCCCGGCGTCACCCAGCAGGACGTGGTCCGCCGGTACGTCCTTGTTCAGGTCGGCCGGGTCCAGCGTGGCGTGGATGAGCACCTTGCCCGACGGCATCGGCACGGCGTAGTTGGTCGTCGCGAAGCTGCAGCCGATCCCGAAGATCACGTCGGCGCGCTGCAAAAACTCGTGGACGGGCTGGGGAATGGACCGGCCGCCCGATCCGAGCGACAAGGGATGGGTCTCCGGGAACGCGCTCTTCCCCTGGAGGCTCGTGGTCACCGGGGCGCCGAGCCACTCGGCCAGCTCGCGCAGCCGGCCCCAGGCGCGCGCGTAGTGCACCCCCTGCCCCGCGTACACGACCGGACGCGCGGCCCCGACGAGGACGTCCGCGACCTTGTCGACGGCCCGCGGGTCCGGGGCGGTGCGCGCGCCCGTCACCGCCCGGTAGGCCAGGGGCTCCGGGACCTCCTCGACGAGCACGTCCGTCGGGAACTCCACGAGCACCGGGCGCGGCCGGCCGGTCCGGACCTGGGTGAACGCGCGGCGCATCGCGGCCGGCGCTTCGCGCGCGAGCAGCACCTGCTCCGACCACTTGGTGACGTGACGGTAGTTCAGGGCGGAGTTGAAGTTGGGCGGCACGTTGGTGAGGCGGCGGGGATAGCCGGCCGGCAGCACGACGATCGGCACCGAGTCACCGTACGCCTGCGCCACGCCGCCGAACGAGTTCTCCGCGCCCGGGCCGTGCTGCATCGCGAACACGCCGATCGTCTGTCCCGAGGACAGCCGGCTCACCGCGTCGGCCATGTGCAACCCGGTCCGCTCCTGCCGGATGATAATCGTCCGGATGTCGGCGACCGCCGCGGCTTCGATGATGGGGTTCACGGGATAGCCGATCAGAAACGTCACGCCCTCGCGCTTGAGGATCTCCGCCACCGCCGCCGCCACGTTCATCTCTGTGCGCCTCCCTGATGTCGCGTGCAATCGCCGGACGCAATCGCCCAAACGCGCGACGCGCCGGGTACGGTGCCGAACCAGACGCGCGCAGCCTCAACGCCTGAACTCTGCAAAGTCTTCCTCCCAAAACTCCTGGGCGCCGCGCCGCTTCTCCTGGTGGCGCGCCTGCTCGCGCTCTCGCAGCTCGATCCGCCGGATCTTCCCGGAGATGGTCTTGGGGAGCTCGCAGAACTCCAGGCGCCGGACGCGCTTGTACGGCGCGAGCCGCTCGCGCGCAAACGCGAAGATGGCCCGGGCCGTGTCCTCGGTCGGCTCGACGCCGGGTTTCAGCACGAGGAACGCCTTCGGCACGCTCAATCGAATCGCGTCCGGGCTTGGGACCACCGCAGCTTCGGCGACCGCGGCGTGCTCGATCAGAGCGCTCTCGAGCTCGAACGGGCTGATTCGATAGTCCGAGCTCTTGAACACGTCGTCGGCCCGGCCGACGTACCAGAAGTAGCCGTCCCCGTCCCGGGACGCCACGTCGCCCGTCCGGTAGTAGTCTCCGGCGAGCGCGGCGCCCGTCTGCTCGGGGCTGTCGAGGTATCCTTCCATTAATCCGACGGGGCGGGGGCGCAGCGCCACCGAGATCTGGCCCTCGTCTGCGGGCTGCCCGCCGGCGTCCAGGAGCGCCAGGCGATAGCCCGGGAGCGGCCGCCCCATCGAGCCGAGCTTCACCGGCTGGCCCGGGGTGTTTCCCACCAGCGCGGTGGTCTCGGTCTGTCCGTATCCGTCACGGACCGTCAAGTTCCACGCCGCGCGCACCTGCTCGATCACCTCGGGATTCAACGGCTCGCCCGCGCTCGCCACCTCGCGCAGCCGCACCGGGTAGGCGCGCAGGTCCTCCAAGATCAGCATCCGCCACACGGTGGGGGGAGCGCAGAGCGACGTCACGCCACAGCGCGCGACGGCGCCGAGGATCTGCTTGGCGTCGAAGCGCGGCTGATTGTAAACGAAGATCGTGGCGCCGGCGTTCCAGGGGGCGAAGAAGCTGCTCCACGCATGCTTGGCCCAGCCCGGCGAGCTGATGTTGTAGTGGACGTCGCCCTCGCGGAGGCCGAGCCAGTACATCGTGGAGAGGTGCCCGACCGGGTAGCTCTGGTGCGTGTGCATGACCATCTTGGGCTTGGCGGTGGTCCCGGACGTGAAGTACACCAGCAGGGGGTCGCTCGCTCTCGTCTCGCCGTCGGGGGCGAACGACGCCGGCGCCGCGTACGCGTCCGCGTACGGCGTCCAGCCCGCGGCCGCGCCGCCGACCGCGATCCGCGTCAGGGGCCCCGGGAAATCGCCGAGTCTCCCGGCCGCGGCGGCATCGACGACGAGATGCCGGAGCCCTCCCCTCTCGATCCGGTCCTCGAGGTCGGCCCGGTTGAGCAGCGTCGTGGCGGGGCTCACCACCGCGCCGAGCTTCATCGCCGCGAGCGTGACCTCCCACAAGGGGACGACGTTCCCCAGCATGACCAGGATCCGGTCGCCCCGGCGAACCCCACGACCGCGCAGAAAGTTGGCGACGCGGTTGGACCGCTCGCCGAGCTCGGCAAACGTGAGCGCTTCCTCGCTCCCCGCCTCCGACGCGATGCGAATCGCCGGGCGGTGATTCCCCTCCGCGTAGACGTCGAGATAGTCCAGGGCCCAATTGAAGTGCGACAGATCCGGGGGAGCGAAACCGTGACAGGCGGCGGCGTAGTCCTCGCGTCGCGCGATCAAGAAGTCCCGCGCGTCCCGGAAGGCGCGGCCGGCGCTCCGGTTCATGTCTCACCCCCTTGTGTCTCGCCCGCGCGGATGGTCGAAGGCAACGCAGGAACGGTGGGCGGGGGAGCGTGAGTCGGTCTTCCGACCTGCGCCCGCGTTCTCCTCCCACCAGGGACACGGCGAGACGCGGTGTGGACGGAGCGCGGACGGCTTTCAGCGGACCACCCGCACGTGCGGGGAAGACGAGCGGGCCTCGCGCGGACAACAGACGGGTCCTACCCGGCGATGCCCTCCATGTACCGCGCGGGGTCCTTGTCAAACACTCGCTTGCAGCGAGCGCAGCAGAAATAGAAGGTCCGGCCCTGGACGTCCGACCGGTACGTCGCCGAGGCGATCTCGACGTCCATGCCGCAGACCGGGTCCCGGACCGCGGCTTCGGCGGCCGCGATCGACTCCTCGACGCCCGGGGTGTCCGCGTGCGCCTCGGTCCTGGACACCTGGACGATCTCCGCCAGGATACTGGCGGCAATCTCGTTGGGGTTCACCGCGCCGATGTCGAGTCCGGCCGGGGCCTTGAGCCGGGCGAGCAGGTCGGCCGCGACGCCCCGATCCCGCAGGACGTCCAGAACCGCTTGCGCGCGCTTCCGGCTGGCCACCAGGCTCACGTATCGCGCGCCGGTTCGAAGCGCGCGCTCGACCGCGTCCTCGTCGAAGGTGCCGTGGGTCACGACAACGATGAAGGTCTGCCGCGTCGCGCGCAACTGGGAGAGCCGCTCCACGGAGTCCTCGGAGCCGATGCGGTCCACGGTGAACTCCATCGCCTCGCCCAGCTTCGCCAGCGTCTCGACCACGGGCCCCTTCCCGATGAGCACCATCCGGGACCGGGGCAACATCGGCTCGACGAAGATCTCAAGGGTCCCGCCGCTGTGGCACGTCATCGGATACTCCAGCACGCCCTCCCGTTTTCCCGGGCCGGCGCCGCCCTCGCCCACGAGCGCGATCAGACGGGGACGCCCGTCCGCAAGCGCCCGCAGCGCCTCTTTCACGACCACCGGCTCGGCGCAGCTGCCCCCGACCCATCCCGAGATCGTGCCGTCCTTTCGCACGACCGCTTTGGCCCCCGGCTTCGCCGAGGTCGGGCGGTCGCAGCGCACCACCGTCGCCAGAGCGAACGGCTCGCCGGAGGCGGCCAGTTGTTGCGTCAGGACGAGCAGATCAAGCGCCATGGCGGGACCGCTCAGGCGTCACACCCCCGTCGCCGGGGCCGACGGTCGCCTCCCCGGCGCGGGCAGAACCCACAGGCGTGCGCGATCGCGACGGCCACCGAGCCGTCTCCCTTACTCCGTGACCTTCGCGTCGCGCAGCGCCTTCCAGACCTTGGCGGGCGTGATCGGGATGTCGATGTTCCGCACCCCGAGGTGCCACAGCGCGTCCACGACGGCGTTCGCGATCGCCGCCGGGGCGCCCACGGTGGCCGACTCGCCGACGCCCTTCGCGCCGAGCGGATGGTGCGGGGACGGCGTGGTGGTCTTGTCCGTCTCCCAACTCGGCGTCTCCATCGCCGTGGGCAGCAGGTAGTCCATGAAGCTGCCCCCGCGGATGTTGCCGTTCTCGTCGTAGGAGATCTCCTCGAGCAGCGCGGGCGCGAACCCCATGGTGAGGCCGCCGTGGATCTGCCCTTCGACGATCATCGGGTTGATGATGTTGCCGCAATCGTCCACCGCGACGAACCGGCGGATCTTCACCTCGCCGGTCCCCTTGTCGATGTCGACGACGCAGATGTAACTCCCGAAGGGGTAGGTCAGGTTCGGCGGGTCGTAGTAGGAGACCGCCTCGAGCCCCGCCTCCATGCCCTGCGGGTGGTTCGTGTACGCGGCGAACGCGATGTCTTGGATCGTCTTCGAACGCTGCGGCGCGCCCTTCACCGAGAACTTGCCGGGCTCCCACACGAGGTCCTCTTCGGCCGCCTCCAGCAGGTAGGCGGCGATCTTGCGGGCCTTCGCTAGGATCTTGCGGGACGCCATCGCCGTGGCCGCCCCGGCGACCGGGGTGGACCGGCTCGCGTACGTGCCGAGGCCGTACGGGGCGGTGTCGGTGTCCCCCTCCTCCACCTGGATGTCGGCGGCCGGGATCCCGAGCTCCTCCGCGATGATCTGGGCGTAGGTGGTCTCGTGCCCCTGGCCCTGCGATTTCGTGCCGAACCGCGCGATTGCTTTCCCGGTCGGGTGGATGCGGATCTCCGCGCTGTCGAACATCTTGAGCCCGAGAATGTCGAAGTCTTTCGAGGGGCCGGCCCCGACGATCTCGGTGAAGCTGCTGATGCCGATCCCCATCAGCTCGCCCCGCTTGCGCTTCTCCGCCTGCTCGCGGCGCAGGTCCGCGTAGCCGATCTTCTCCATCGCCTTCTGAAGCGCGCCGGCGTAGTTTCCGCTGTCGTACTCCCACCCCAGCGCCGACTTGTACGGGAACTGGTCCGGCCGGATGAAGTTCTTCATGCGGAACTCCGCCGGGTCGATCCCGAGCTGGTGCGCCATGTTGTCCGCCATCCGCTCGATCGTCATCACGGCCTCTGTGACGCGGAACGAGCAGCGGTAGGCGATCCCCCCGGGTGGCTTGTTGGTGTACACGCCGTCCACTTCCACGTGGGCCGCCTTAAAGTCGTACGAGCCCGTGCAGATGTGGAACAGCCCCGCGGGAAACTTGGACGGGTTGGCCGCGGCGTCGGTGTATCCGTGATCGGCGATCGTCTTGATCCGGAGCCCCGTCAGCCTGCCGTCCTTCTTCGCCGCGAGCTCGGCGGTGATGTGGTAGTCGCGGGCGAAGGAATCGGCCTGGAGGTTCTCCATCCGGTCTTCCATCCACTTGACCGGCTTCCCGGTCAGCACGGAGGCCGCGACCGCGATGACGTACCCCGGGTAGACCGGGACCTTGCCGCCGAACCCGCCGCCGATGTCGGGTGAGATGATCCGGATCTTGTGCTCGGCCAGGCCGACGTGCCCCGCGACCAGCGCGAACACGGTACGGATCGCGTGCGGTGCCTGCGTGGTCATCCAGACGGTGAGCTTGCCTTGCACCCGGTCGAAGTCGGCGACGCAGCCGCACGTCTCAATCGACGCCACGTGGATGCGCGGGATGTAGATGTCTTGCTTGACCGTCACGTCGGCGTCCTGGAATGCGCGGTCGGTGGCGGGCCCGTCGCCCCACTCCCAGTGCCAGATGTGATTGTCCTTCTTGTCCTTCTTGTCGGTCCGCAGCACGGGCGCGCCCGGCTCGAGCGCCTTCTTCGGGTCCACGACGACGGGCAGCGGCTCGTAGTCGACCTCCACCGCCGCGGCGCCGTCGGCGGCGATGTAGCGGCCGGTCGCGAGGACCGCGGCCACCTCCTGCGCCTGGTACATCACCTTGTCGACGGGGAGCACCATCTGGGTGTCCGACATCAGCGTCGGCATCCAGTGGAGATTGTACTTCTCGAGGTCCTTCCCGGTGATCACCGCGAGCACGCCCGGGATCGCAAGCGCCTTCGACGTGTCGATCTTCTTGATCTTGGCGTGCGCGTACGGGCTCCGCACGATGTCCAGGTAGAGCATCCCGGGCAACTGGACGTCGTCGACGTAGGTCCCCTTGCCGCGGATGAAGCGCGGGTCTTCCTTGCGCTTCACCGAATGGCCCATCCCTCCGACTTCGGGCGACGTCCTGGGCACCATCACGCGCCTCCCTGCCGCAGCTTCGCGGCGGCGTACTGGACGGACTTCACGATGTTGACGTACCCGGTGCACCGGCAGAGGTTGCCCGAGATCGCCCAGCGGATGTCGCCCTCGGTCGGGTTCGGGGTCTCCTTGAGGAACGCGTAGCTGGTCATCAACATCCCGGGGGTGCAGTAGCCGCACTGGAGGCCGTGCTCCTGCATGAACCCCTCCTGCAGCGGGTGGAGCTTCCCGTTCTGCTCCAGGCCCTCGACCGTCATGAGCTCCCGGCCGTCGGCCTGGACGGCGAACACCGTACACGACTTGACCGGCCGCCCGTCCAGCAGCACGGTGCAGGCGCCGCAGTGGGTGGTGTCGCACCCGATGTGGGTGCCGGTCAGCCGGAGGACGTCCCGGAGCATGTGCACCAGGAGGAGCCGCGGTTCGACGTCCGCCTCGTGCTTCTCGCCGTTGATGGTGACCTGGACACGCATCGCGCTCACCCGCCTTTTCCGGCGCGCTCGAGCGCCTTTCGCAGCGCCCGAGCCGTCAAGACCCGCACCATATCCCGCTTGTACGCCTCGGAGCCCCGCAGGTCCTCAGCGGGCTCGGACTCCTCGGCGGCCAGCTGGGCCGCCCGCGCGATCGTCGCTTCGTCCGGCCGCTTGCCCTGCAGGGCCGCCTCGGCGCGCCCGGCCTTGATCGGCGTCAGCCCCACGTTGGTCAGGGCGATGCCGACCCGCTGGCAGGTGCCGTCCGGCGCCAGGGTCAGTTGGACCGCCACCGCGGCCGTGGCGAAGTCCCCCACCTTGCGCTCCAGCTTCAAGTACGCGCCGCCGCTTCGGGCGGGCGGCGCCGGTACCCGGATCTCGATCAAGATCTCGCCGGCCGCCAGCGCGGTCGTAAACGGCCCCGAAAAGAACGCGGAGGCGGGAATCGTCCGCTCGCCGCGGGGCCCCGTGGCGACGATCTCGGCCCCGAGCGCGAGCATCGTCGCTGGGTGATCGTTCGCCGGATCGGCGTGGGCAAGGTTGCCGCAGACCGTCGCGAGATTGCGCACCACAGGGTCGCCGATCACCCGGCTGGTGTCGTGGAGAATCGGGTAGCGGGTCCGGACGAGCGTGGACTTCTCCAGATCGGACTCGCGCACGAGGGCGCCGATCCGCAGCGCGCCGTTCCGCTCCTCGAGGTAGGTCAGCCCGGGGATCCGGTTGATGTCGACGATGTGCGGCGGCGAGGCGAGCCGCAGCTTCATCAGCGGGATGAGGCTCTGCCCTCCGGAAAGAATCTTGGCGTCGTCGCCGTACTGGGCAAGCAGGGTCGCGGCTTCTGAGATCGAGGCGGGACGGTGGTACGCGAAGCTCGCGGGGATCATCGTCGCCCCCCTTCGTGGATCTTCGCGGATCCGGGTGAACAACCGGCCTTCGGAACGGTCGTGCCGTTACTGCAAGTGGCCTGCGCATTGCTTCGACTTGCCACGATCATAGCACCATCTTGCGGGGCGATCCAGGGTACGCTAGGCGAACAGGCGTGTGCCGGTCGTCCGGCACCATGCGGCGTAGGCGATTGGCGCAGTGCGACACCGCGCGAGGCGCGGCGGCGCCACCCGTGAAGCACCAGGACCCACCCCGCGCACCCAAGAACTCAGATATTGACATGGGAAATTGGAGAGAGCAGCTCGCGTCCTGGCGACTCCCGGTACCCGACTTTCCTGTCGTCCCCGAGGAAAGCGCCCTGGTGGTGGTTGACATGCAATACATGGACGCGCATCCGGACTATGGGCTGGGAAAGGTCTTTGCGACGGTTGACCCCAGCCGTGCACATTACTACTTCAGCCGCCTGCGCGACACCGTGATCCCCAACATCCGACGTCTGCTCGAGGTGTTCCGTGCAGAAGGACTGCGGGTCATCTACTTGACCTTGGGCCCGGTGCTCGCGGACGGCAGCGATCTGTCGCCCAACTTTCGCCGCCGGTATCGGCTCGAAGAACGGTCCCTCGGCTTCCGCGTCACCCACCCGGTGGGCACCCCGGGTCACCGTGTGCTCGATGAGATCGCGCCCCGACCCGGCGAGCTTGTGATCAACAAGACCGCGAACAGTGCGTTCAATGCGTCCGATATCGACCGGGTCCTCCGCAACATGGATGTACGCACGCTCGTCGTCGCCGGCGTTGGGACCGAGGTGTGCGTCGAAACCACGGCACGAGACGCCGTGGATCGGGGATTCAACTGCGTCATCGTCGAGGACGCCTGCGCCACGCTTGACGACGCTTCCCACAACAGCGCACTGCTCGCGTTCGCGCGGTGGTTTGGCAAAGTCGCCACCACCGGCGACGTCATTGCCGAACTCCAGCGGGGCGGTCCGGGTGGTCCCGACCGCGTCGGACGGACTGATCCATCCGAGCGCGAACGCTAGTTCCACTTCAAGGCGGTGAGTTGGTCGAGGTTCAGGTTCCCCCCGCTCAACACGCACGCCACGTTGGAACCGGCCGGCAGCTTGATCAGACCACGGAGCAGCGCGGCCACGGTAGCAGCCGCGGCTCCCTCCGCAACAAGCTTCTGATAGTTCATCAGCCACAGGACGCCGGCGAAAATCTGCTCGTCAGGCAGCGTCACGATCTCATCGACAAACCGGCTCACGACCGACCGGGTGATCTCGCCGACCCGCTTCACCCGCAGGCCGTCGATGATGCAGTCGACGCGGTCGAGCGTCACCACGCGCCCGGCCTCGACGCTCCGTTTCATGCCGGGCGCGCCCGACGACTCCACGCCGAAGATGCGCACGGACGGCTTCAGCGCCTTGAGCGCCATCGACACGCCGGAGATCAACCCGCCGCCGCCGATCGGCACCACCGCCGCGTCAATCGAGGGGAGATCGTCGAAGATCTCCAGCCCCACCGTCCCCTGTCCGGTGATGAGGTCAAGATCGTCGAACGGATGAATATACGTCATGCCTCTTTCGCGCACAAGCTCCAGCGCTTTCTCGTTCGCTTCATCCCAGATCGTCCCGTGCAACACAACCTCGGCCCCATACGCGCGCGTTGCGGCGACCTTGGAGGGCGTGGCGTTCTCCGCCATGACGACGACCGCCGGCATCCCCTCGATGCGGGCGGCCAGCGCAACACCCTGCGCGTGGTTCCCGGCCGACGAGCAGATGACACCGCGTGCCTTTTGCTCTGCGGTCAGCGTGCTGAACTTGTTGAGCGGTCCGCGAATCTTGTACGACCCGGTCCGCTGAAACATCTCCGCCTTGAGGTAGACGCGATAGCCGGTCGCATCGTTGAGCAGCCGCGACGTGAGCAACGGTGTGTGATGAACGTGCGGAGCCACGCGCGCACGGGCTCGTTCGAACGCGTCCCGCGTCACGCCCGCCACGATCGCCTTGTCGATCATCTCGGCGCCCCTCCGGTCGCGCTCAAATGGGTATCTCGAACGGACGCATCTCCACCGCAACACGACGGGTCTCGACAATCAGCTCGCACAGGTTGTTCACCTGGGCTTCAAAGATCAACCGGCCCTTCTCCGGGCTCGCCAACGTGGGATCCCCGCTCACCCCGGTTGGCTCGGATCGTGCGAGAAACTCCTTGGGTGTCGAAGGCGCCCAGACGAAGTTCACGCCGGTGACCGCCGGATCAACGGTGGCGAACCCCGCGAAGCAAAAGCGCCCGCTCGGCGGGTGGACCGCGCGACGCGCCTCGCTCATCTGCACGAGGTGCCCATAACTGTGGAGCATCTGCGACGTCTCGTCCTCGCACGCGTGCCCGACCGCGCCCGGCTGCCCCGACGTAATCGCGCCGATCTCCACGCGCGCGCTCAACGAGAGATCGAAGAGCAGGACGTACCCCCCCGTCCGGTTCCTCACCTTCACCGCCGCAATCTCAATCGGCGGAAGGTTGGCCAGCCGGTGCCCGTTGATGATGATGATCCGCTTGAACCCGTGATAGAAGAGACTCTGGCACACGTCCTCGACCACGGCCGTCAGCGTTTCGGCGCGAAGCGTGATCGTACCCGGGTAGGCCATGTGATGAGGCGTCCATCCGTACCATACAGGCGGAGCCACAAGCACGCCGGCCCGAGTCCCCGCCCCCTGCGCGACCGCGATCGCCTCCGCCGCATCCGTCATCACGGGAAGGTGTCGCGCGTGTTGCTCGGTCGAACCAACGGGAAGCAGCACCACGTCGTCCCGTTCCAGGTACGCCTTGATCTCGGGCCACGTGCGCTCGTGCAACCAGGGTGTCTGATCGGACATCGATGCCCTCCTTGCGTGAACTCAGTACGCATGTACGCGCAACAGAGAGATGCGGCGCCGTAGCGGCGGTGAAGATCGTCATCCGGTGACCAAGGGACGCCGGGCCCGAGACATCGGCCGGTCGCACTCTCTGTTCGCGGCGGGGACTTCCGCCACCTCGTCGCGCGCGAGAGGACTCAGATGATGCATGAAAGAAGACCAGTGTCCAGCGTCTTTGCGAGAGACCAAGCCCCTCGCTGCACGACAGCGTTCCCTAGGTGATGACAATGCGCATGGGTGTGGACATCGGGGGGACGTTCACGGACCTCCTCCTCGTGAACGACCGCTCCGGGCAGATCATCATCGAGAAGGTACTCACAACATATCCCGATCCGTCCGACGGCGTTATGACGGCCGTCGAACAGGCCGTCGCGCACGCGGGGGCGTCGCTGGAGGACGTCGAGGTCCTGGTACACGGCACGACGTTGGCGATCAACACATTGATCGAGCGCACGGGGTCGCAAACGGCGTTGTTCGCGACGCAGGGACACAGGGATGCGATCGAGATCCGGCGGGAGCAGCGCTATGACATGTACGATGTGCTGCTGGAAGCACCCGAGCCGCTCGCGCCCCGGCATCTTCGCTTCGACATCGAGGAACGGGTGTCCGCAGACGGCGAGATCGTCCACCCGGTGAACCGCGACCAGGTCGCACGACTGCTTCGACGGCTCGAGGAGCGCGGCATCCAAGCCCTCGCGATCTGTCTGTTGCACAGCTACCGCAACCCCGCGCACGAGCTCGCCATCGCGGAGATCGCGAAGGACGCCGCTCCGCGGCTCCGGCTCTCGCTGTCGTCACGCGTGGCGCCCGAAATCAAGGAGTATGAGCGAGCCTCCACGACACTCTGCAACGCGTACGTGCAGGCACGCGTCGACAGCTACCTCCGGCGGCTCGAGCGAGAACTGGGCACCGCCGGATTTCGCGGGGCCTTCTTCCTCATGCAGTCCAGCGGCGGGCTGATCAAGACCGCCACCGCGCGCGAGCTTCCCGTTCGGATTCTCGAGTCGGGGCCGGCGGGCGGAGCGCTCGCCGCAGGCAACGTCGGTCGCCTCGCCAGCCAGAGCCGGCTGCTGTCCTTCGACATGGGCGGCACCACGGCGAAGCTCGCGGTCATCGACGACGGAGAGCCGCTCGTCGCTCCCGGATTCGAAGTGGCGCGCGTCTACCGGTTCGCTCGCGGGAGCGGGCTCCCCGTGCGGATTCCGGTGATCGAGATGATCGAGATCGGTGCCGGCGGCGGCAGCATCGCCCGCGTCGACCAACTCGGCCTCATCCGCGTCGGGCCGGAGAGCGCGGGCGCGAATCCCGGCCCCGCGTGCTACGGGGGCGGCGGCACGCTCCCCACCGTCACGGACGCGGATCTGCTCCTCGGGTACCTGGACCCTGACTACTTCCTCGGGGGGCGCATGCCGTTGGATCTCGAGCGGGCCCGCCGCGCGGTGATGGAGCACGTCGCCGGCCCGCTGGGGCTCGACCCGATTCACGCCGCCTGGGGGATCCATCGCATCGTGAACGAGAACATGGCGAACGCCGCCCACGTCCACCTGATCGAGCGGGGCAAGGATCCGCGCGCGTACTCGATCTTTGCGTTCGGCGGCGCGGGTCCGGTTCACGCGTACGGCGTCGCGGCCCTCCTGGGATCCCCGTCGATCACGGTGCCGCCCGGCGCGGGCGTGGCCTCCGCGGTGGGCTTCCTCACCGCCCCGCTGTCCTTCGAGTTTGTCCAGGGATGGTACGCACGCCTGTCGGAACTCGACTGGACGCGCGTCAACGCGTTCCTCGACGACATGGAGCGCCAGGGCCGCGCGCTGCTCTCGGCGGCCGGACTCGCCGACGCCGCGATCGACGTGCGGCGTTCGTGCGACCTGCGCTACGAAGGCCAGGGGTCCGACGTCAACGTGCCGGCGCCCGCCGGCCGGCTGGACGCCGCACGGGTCAACGACGTTCGCCGGACATTCGAGCAGCGGTACCGCGAGCTGTACGGCCGCACGGTGCCCGGTTCCGGCCTCGAGGTCGTGAACTGGCGCGTGACCGTCCGGGGGCCCCGACCTACCCTCCAGATGGCCGGCGGCGAGCCGGACGCAGGCGCTTCCCCGGACGCGCGCAAGGGTTCGCGCCGCGCGTACTTTGGGGACACCCGAGCGTTCGTCGAGACGCCGGTGTTCGACCGGTACCGACTCGGGCCGGGAGCGACCGTCGAGGGACCGGCCATCATCGAGGAACGCGAGTCGACGGTCGTCGTCGGCCCCGGGGCCCGCGCCCGCGTGGATGCGTTCCTCAGCGTCGTGGTGGAACTCGCCGGCTCGCATGGAGAAGGAACGGCGACGTCCGGAGAGAGGCGCGCGCACCGATGATGGACTTGGGCGATCCGATCGTCCTGCAGGTACTCTGGCAACGCCTCATCTCGGTCGCGAATGAGCAGGCCGCCGCGCTGATCCGCACCGCGTTCACGCCGATCGTCAGAGACGCGGAGGACCTGTCGGCCGCCGTGTTCGATCGGCGGGGCCACATGATCGCGCAGTCGGTCACGGGCACGCCGGGCCACATCAACTCCATGGCGACCGGGATGAAGCATTTTCTCGCGGCGTACCCGCCGGAGACGCTCAGCCCGGGCGATGTGCTCATCACGAACGACCCGTGGCAGACGTCGGGACACCTCCACGATCTGACCGTGGCGACACCGGTCTTCCTGCACGACACGCTCGCGGGGCTGTTCGCGAACACGTGCCACGCGCTCGACATCGGGGGGCGCCCGTTCTCGGCGGACGCGGACGATGTGTACGAGGAAGGCTTGTACATCCCCATCATGAAGCTGTACGAGCGGGGCGAGCCCAACGAGTCGTTGTTCCGCATCCTGCGCGCCAACGTCCGCGCCCCCGTGCCAGTGCTCGGGGACGTGCATGCCCAGGTCGCGTGCAACGACGTCGGCGCCCGGAGCCTGTTGGCGCTGATCGAGGAGTTCCGGCTCGACACGCTCGACGCGGTGGCGGAGACGATTATCCGTCGCTCCGAGGAGGCGATGCGGCGCGCGATCGCGACGCTGCCCGACGGTGAATACTCGAGCGAAACGGCCGCGGACGGTTTCGACCACCCGATCCGCATCAAGACCCGAGTGGTGGTTGCCGGCGACAGCGTGACCGTGGACTACACTGGGACCTCCCCGCGGAACCGGCGTGGGATCAACGTGCCGCTGAACTACACGGAGGCCTACACCACCTTCGCGATCAAGGCGGCGATCAGCCCGGAGGTGCCCAACAACGACGGGAGCTTCCGGCCGATCCGCGTGATCGCGCCCCCCGACTGCATCCTGAACGCGCAGCCACCGGCGCCCGTGGGAGCCCGCGCGATCGTCGGACACTTTCTCCCGGGCACCATCTTCCGCGCGCTCGGCTCGGCGGCGGGCGACCGCGCGATGGCCGCGGGAGCCGATTCGGTGTGCCTGATCACCGTCCACGGAGAGACGTCCAACGACCCCTTCACGTACACGTTCTTTTGCCTCGGCGGCATGGGCGCGCGCGCCGGGAAGGACGGCCTCTCCACCACCGGGTTTCCGAGCGGCGTTGCAGGCACCGCCGCGGAGGTCACCGAAACGTTCGCACCCGTGCTCATCCACCGTCGCGAACTGCGGGACGGCTCCGGCGGCGCCGGTCGTCACCGCGGAGGGCTCGGGCAGACGATCGACCTCGCGATCCGAACCGGCCGGGCCTACGGCGTGGCCGCCACCGCGGATCGCACGCGATTCCCGGCCGAAGGGGTCGAGGGCGGCCA
This sequence comes from bacterium, assembly GCA_035632615.1. Taxonomy (GTDB): domain Bacteria; phylum Sysuimicrobiota; class Sysuimicrobiia; order Sysuimicrobiales; family Segetimicrobiaceae; genus JAJPIA01. The sequence continues at coordinate 23,378 of DASQGM010000022.1, forward strand.
CGCGGGCGCGCCGGCGCGCACGGTCCTCGATACGGGCGAGGTGCTGGACTTCAAGAGCACGCAGCAGCTGGCCCCAGAACGGCGGACCGTGCTCGAACTCGCCGGGGGCGGCGGGTTCGGCGAGCCGTTCGCGCGCGATCCGCGCGCCGTGCTGCGGGACGTGCTCAACGGATTCGTGCGCATCGACGAGGCGCGCGACCAGTACGGCGTGGTGATCCGTCGCCTGGCGCCGGAGAACGAGACGGTGTTGCTGTCCGAGGACTTCGAACTGGACGAAACGGCAACCTCGAGGCTGCGGACACCGGCGCGGGGGCGCGGTCCCGCGTCGTCCGCACGGTCAGACGGACCCTGACGCTCCGCGTCGTATCGCCGCGGAATCGGACCGCGCGCCGAGCCATTCCCGAACGCGTTCCACATAGGCTCGATCGAGTTCGACGAGCCGATCGTGGAGGAACGAGATCACGAGTCGTTCGAGGATCTCATCGGCGTCGTGACGCATCGGCCAGATCGTGCGGGACCGGTATACGTTCACGGCCTCTTCCAAGCGCGCGCCGCTGAGCGCGTGCTGGCTGCCGAAATCCAGCGCGACGCCCTGCTTCGTCGAGCGCAGCTTCCAGAAGATGGCGCGGTCGAACAGCCAGCCTTCGGTCTTCCAGATCGCGTATCGTTGACGGCGGTCGCGCGGACGTTCGTGAATCCGGACCACGAACTCTTGACGCAGAACTCCCCAGAACGGAAATTCGAGCTGCTGGGTCACAGCGAAGCCGTCGCGGACCGTCCGAACCTCTTCGACACCCGGCCAGAGCCGGAGCAACTCGACCGGCGCCTCGAAGATCCGCCGCGCGGCGGCGAGGTCGCACCCGACGGACGACTCAATCGCGATGAGCGGCAACTCGCGCACGTCACTAACCCGACGAGGGGGCCGGCCCGTGGCCTCCGGCGAGCGGACCGGCCCCGCCATCCGCTCTCTTAGCCAGTGACCCAGGGAGTGGACAGTTGGAACCACTCCTCGGGCGGATTTACAAACCCGCGCACCTTCTTGTTCAGGACCACGATGTTGAGGTCGTTGCAGATCGGCCAGAACGCGGCGTCTTGTCCCATCGCGATCCGATCCGCCTTCCGGTACAGCGCGGCCCGCGCGGTATCGTTGAACTCGGAACGCGCCTGATCGAGCAACTTGTCGACCTCAGGGTTCCCGTAGAAGCCGTAGTTGACTCCGTTGGGAGGCTGTCGTGTGGAACGGAAGACGATGTCGTTCCAGTAGTTCGAGGTCATCCCCCACGAGAGCTGAGAGGCCCCGGTGCCCGCGGGCCGGCCCTTGAACAGCATGCCGATGTAGGTCACCCACTCGTAGGTCTTAATGTGCGCGGTGATCCCGATCTTCTTGAGATCGCGCTGGATCCACTCGATCATCGACACCGGGATCATCTGTCCCGAGCCGGCGGTGGAGGTTTCCAGCGTCGTCTCGAACCCGTTGGGATACCCGGCCTCGGCCAGCAGCTTCTTGGCGGCCGCGGGGTTGTATGGATACGGCTTGTAACTCGGATCGTAGGCCAGCGTGGCCGGCGACAGCATCGAATACGCGGCGGTCGCGGTGTTCTTGAGCAGGTCGCCGCACATTCGCTCGCGATCGACGCCCATGATGATGGCCTCGCGGATACGCTTGTCCTTCCCGACGATCGGGTCCTTGAGGTTGAACGCGAAGTACCAGATGTGCGGGGCATGGCTGGCCAGCACCACATACCCTTCGTTCCGCAGCGCGGCGACCGAGTCGGGAGGCGGAGCGAGAATGAAATCGACTTCGCCCTTGCGCAGCGTCGCGACGCGCGTGCTCGGATCGTCGAGTTGGCGGAACACGAGCCGGTCGGCGTTTGGCTTGGGTCCCCAGTAGCCGTCGAATCGCTCGAGCGTGATGTGATCGTTGGGAACATTCTCTGCGACCTTATAGGGGCCGGTCCCAGCCGGGTGCGCGGCAAAGTTTTGGTTGCCGAGTTTCTGCGCCTGCGCCGGGCTGATCATGAGCGGCTCGCCGAAGCTCTGCACCGTCATCCGCTCCCACTCGGCGAACGGTGTCGCGAACGTCATCTTGAGCGTGTAGTCGTCCACGACCGACACGTCCTTGATCGCGTCGACCACGTACGAACAGTAGCTGTTCGCGCGCCCGTAGTACTGGGGAGCCTTCTTGTCCCACATCCGCTGCCAGTTCCAGAGTGCCGCCTTCGCATCCAAGTCCGTGCCGTCGGAGAACTTCACGCCCTTCCGGAGCTTGAAGGTGCGGGTCAGCTTGTCGTCACTCAACTGCCAACTCTCGGCCAGCCGCCCGACAAGCGGCGGCGCGACGCGATCGGTCTTCGTCAGGTCTTCCGTGATCAATCCCTCAAACATCTGGTACGTGACGCGATAGGTCAGCCAGCACCCGGTAGCCTGCGGGTCGAGGATGTCCGACGGTCCCTCCATGCCATAAATGAGCGTGCCGCCTTTTCTTGCGGTACCCCCCGCGGTTTGCGATCCGTAGCGGCCCGACGGCAACAGCGACGACTGGCTCAGCGCCGCAGCGGCCGACGACTGGGCCCGCGCGGTCGGCACGCGGGACGCGATCGCCGCGCCGGCCGCGGTCGTTGCTGCCGCCTTGAGGAACGCACGCCTGCTGACCTGAACCGCCTTCAGCTTTGCGAGCAGGTCACGATCGGAATCGCCCATCAGACACCCCCTCGCCGGTGATTCTCCATCGCTTCTCTCCTCCGGATCAAAAGTCCCGCTCTGTTCCGAACCGACGGCCCGCGGGCGGTGCCGGGGTCGCGCGCGGTCACGCGGGACGCACGTTCACCTGGTCGGCCCCCGCCGCGCTCCTTCGCCCGTCGACGCCCCGCGACCGCGAACCCTTCAGCCTGCGCCTGTGCGGATCGAGCGCATCGGCCAGTCCGTCCCCCAGGTAGTTGAACGCGAGGGCCGTCAGGAGGATCATCAGCCCCGGAAGCGTCGAAAGCCACGGGGCGACGCTCAGCACGTCCTTCGCGTCTCGCACCATCGCCCCCCAGTCGGCGGTCGGCGGTTGCACACCCAGCCCGAGAAAACTCAGGCCGGACGACAAGACCATCATCATCCCGACCAGGGTCGTGCTGTAGGCCATGACCGGGGGAAACGCGTTCGGCACGATATGTCGCGTCAGGATCGCCGGCGTCGAGGCTCCGAGCGACTGGCTCGCTTCGATATACGGCAGCACCTTGATCCCGCGTACGGAGTCATGCACCACCCGCGTGATGTACGGGATCAGCACGATCCCGATCGCCAGCATCTGGTTCCGCTCGTTCGGACCAAGGGCCCCCGCGATGGCGATCGCCAGCAGCGCGCTGGGAAACGCAAACAGGACGTCCATGCTCCGCATGATCACGGTTTCCGCGAACCCGCCGACGTATGCCGCCGTCGACCCCAGCGCGAGACTGAGCAACGTCGCGGCCGCCGTAGGCAGGACGCCGGAGAGCAATGAGATTCGCCCGCCCCACAACAGCCGCACCAGCACGTCGCGCTGCTGGCTGTCGATGCCGAGGAGATGGCCGGGAGTCAGGGGCGGTGCCAGTCGGGGACCGTCCACCGGAGCCGTCGGATCGTAGGGCGAGAAGAGCGGGACCGCCACGCTGACGAACACGACCGCGGCGATGAACACCAACCCAGCGAGCGCCGGTCGATCGGCGACGACGGCCCGGCAGATGAGCTTCCACTGGGATGGGTGCCTCGGCTCCTTGCGCATGATCGCCCACCTCGCGTGGGGGTGAGGTCCGCAGCCGTGCGTCATCCGCCGCGGGCCGCCGTGCCGCCTCGGTCGCTAGCGTGAGAGGTGCACGGTGTACGCCCCGGTCTGCTCGAAGGCGTGTCCCGCCCGAAGCAGTTTGGACTCCGCCCACGCGGGCCCCACAAGCGTCATCCCGATAGGCAGGCCGGCGGACTTGGCACACGGGATCGTGAGCGCCGGATGCCCGGTCACGTTGAACGGGCACGTGTTGTGGTTGATCCCGAGCCCGCTCATCAAGAACTCCTCTGGCGTAAGCTCCGGCTCGACCGGCAGGGGAATCGCCTTCATCGGCAGCGTCGGGAGCAGCAGGAGGTCGACGTCCCGGAAGGCTTCCTCGTACGCGCGCGTCAGCACGCGACCCAGGTTCTGCGCCTTCGCGTAGTAGCGCCCGTGATACTGCTGCCGCATGTGCCGGGCCATCAGCATGACGAACTTCACCGTCTCCGGCAGGCTGTCCGCCTCGCACAGGCGACCCCGAGCAAACGCCTCGAGCAGCGACACATTGTACTGCCCTTTCCAGTTCGTCCCCATCGCGTTGCCGTCCACCATCAGCGCGGCGGCGCCCTCGATGGCGATGCAGTTCCAGATGTCAAACCCGTCCCGATGCATCGGAACAGACACGCTCCGCACGGTCGCGCCCAAGCCGGCGAAGGTGGCGGCCGCCGCGCGCACCGCGTCGTCGACGTCAGACTCCGAACGATTCGGCCAGCCGAACCCCTCTTCGAGCACCCCGATCCGCAAGCCCCGGACGTCGCGGGAGAGGGCCGCAGTGTACTTCTCCGTCCGCACGTCGCGTTGCCGGGGATCGAGGCCATCGGACCCCGCGAGCACCTCCAGCAGCAGCGCGACGTCGGCAACCGTGGCGGCCATCGGGCCGATGTGATCCAGCGTGTGCTCGATCGGGAAGATGCCCGTGTAGGGGACGAGCCCGTAGGTGGGCTTCAGGCCGTAGACCCCGGTCCAGGCGCAGGGGTGGGCGATCGATCCCCCTTGGTCGCCGCCGATTGCCATGTCACACTCGTCCATCACAAGGAGCACCGCGCTGCCCGTGGACGAGCCCCCAACCGAGCGGGACGGATCGTGGGGATTCGGCACCGGGCCGGTATCGGAGGTGAAGCTGCTCCCCGAGAAACAGAGGTTTTCGCAGGTGGACTTGCCGACGATCTCACCGCCGGCGTCCAAGATCCTGGTCACGATCGTTGCATCGACCTCGGGCACGTACCCTTCGAGAATCGAGGACCCGTTCATCATGGGGACGCCGGCCACACACACATTGTCTTTGATCGCCACCCGCTTCCCACGCAAGAGACCCTCGGGTGCCCCCTTGATGGAACACTTCCAGTACCACGCGTTGTAGGGGTTGTCCTCGGGCCGCGGACGGTAGCCCGGTGCGCGGGGGTACGCAATCGGCGGAACCGGATCGACGAGCCGGTCGACGCGCCGGTAGGACTCCAGCGATTGCGCCACCAACCGACGAAACGATTCCAGCTCCGCTTCGCTCATGTGCAGACCGTGATCCGTCGCGATCGCTCGCAGCTGCTCGATCGTGGGACACCGTAGCATGAGCTGACTCCTTCAGTGAAGCATGGCCCGACGGGCGTTGATGTTGCTGTCCCTGTGCCGCACACTTCAACCCAATTCCAAGCACGAACCGAACCTGTCGCCGCCGCCTCGACGTCCGGGCTAGGTCGAGCGGAGCCGCGGGTTGGCCACCATCACCAGCAGATCAACGACGAGGTTGATCGTCACGAACGCGGTGGCGATGAAGAGCACGGCGCCCTGGACGACGGCCAGATCGCGGGCGGTCACCGCGAGATAGAGCTGAAGTCCCAGGCCGGGCCACGCGAACACCACCTCGCTGAAGATGGCGCCGCCCATGAGATATCCGAGCTGCAGTCCCGAAATGGTAATCACCGGCGGAAGCGCCGCCCGGAAGATGTGGCGCCAGAACACGACCCAGCGCAGCAACCCCTTAGCGTATGCGACTTTCACGAAATCCTGCTGGCGCGTATCGATGATGCTCGAACGCACCTGTCGCAGGATAATCGCCCCCGGCGCGGCCGCGGTGGTGACAGCGGGCAGCACCAGGTGGCGGAGGAGGTCGGGTAATCCCCCGGGGCTGCGCAGATCATGGATGCCCGCAGACGGGAAGGTGCCAAGCGCGACCGAAAACACGAACACGAGTACCAATCCGAGCCAAAACGGCGGCGCGTTCCCGACGAGCACGCCCAGCCCGACGCTCGCCCGGTCGACCCACGAGTACGAACGCGCCGCGGCGACAACGCCCCCGACCACTCCGAGCAACGCCGCGAGCAGAAAACTGGTGACGCCGAGGATGAGGGTGTTGGTGATCTTCGGCACGAGAACGTCGACCGCAGGTCGACCGAGGTTCCAGGAGTACCCGAAGTCACCGTGCACCACGCGCCAGACCCATCGCACGTACTGCACGTAAATCGGCTGATCGAGCCCGAGCGTGCGGCGAATCTCCGCGATTCCTTCCGGGGTCCCCTGCGGGCCCAGCAGCGCTTCCGCCTGATCACCAGGCACGAGCTTCATGGTTAGAAAAACCACCACCGTCACGCCGAGCAATACCGGCACGGCGTGGAGGAGGCGGCGGACCACGTAGGCGACCAACTTGTGCCCCCGAGATCGGACTCATCGTCACACGCGTGGTGGCTTTCGCGGTACCGCAAAGTGAGACCTGCCGTGATCCACCGCCAGCGGGATGCAGCGGCAGCCAGGATGACTGCAAATGTGGCACCGCGATGGCGCGTCGCCCGCGGCCGGTCGGACGCTTGCGACGGCGGCCCCGACGCTGGTGGCAGGACGCTAGTCCGCGGGCCGCCGCGCGAGAGCACCGGCCGTCGCGAAGCGGTGGATCCCCTCGGGCCTGTCTCCCTCCGCGTACGCGACGATCTCCCAGCCGCCCAACAACTGCCTGAGCTCGCCCGGCCGGAGGGCGTAGCGTCCGCCGGCCGGGTCGTCCGGGGTCCGGACGTGCGTCTCGAGGTACAGGTGACCTCCCGGCCGCAGCCATCGTCGCAGCCGCGGCAGGAGGCGGCGGTTCAAAAAGAACGTCTGGACGACCAGGTCGTAGGAGTCGGCGCGAACGGCAAAGTCATCCAGATCCGCGGCGATCAGGTTCACGTGGACGCCAGCCTGCTCGGCGCGTCGCCTCAGCTCGGCCAGCCCCTCGAGCGAGATGTCGACCGCGTCCACGGTCCAGCCGTGGCGGGCGAGCAGGATCGCGTGCCGCCCCAGCCCTGCGCCGACGTCAAGCGCCCGGCCGGGAATGAGCCGACGCACCCACGATGCAAGCAGCGGGACCGGATCCGCATCGTGCCGGGGATCGTGCGACGCATACCGGGCATCCCACTTCGCGCGGTCACCTTTCACGCTGCCGGTTTCGCCCGCGGGGACGCCGGGGTCCTTCCCCGAACCCGGCGGCGGTGAAGATCAGCGGTCCCGGCGGCGCCGGAGATGCTGGGTCACGCTCGCCGTGATGGGAATCGTCGCGAGGATGGTGCCCCCACCGAGGAAGAACGCCCACGCGAGCCCCGACGCCGTGATCACGAAGCCCAGCACCATCGGGCTTGTAATCGACGCAACACGCTGCACGCCCTGGCGAATCCCGAACGCCACCCCCCAGAACTCCGCGGCGACCGACTCCGCCATGAGGCTCATGCTCAACGGCTGTGTGATGCCCAAGCCGGCGCCCATCAACCCCGAGAGGAGGACGAGCGGCCAGAACCGGTGGAACAGCGGCGTCATCCCGAGCGCGACGGCGACCAGCGCGGTCGCGCCGAGCAGCAACCAACGGTAGCCGAGCCATTCCACCGCGCGCGTCAACACCGAACGGACCAGCATCGAACTGAGGCTGATCGCGGCGATGACGAACCCGATGAGGATTGTGGAGAGCCCGACTCGGTGCAGGTAGATCGGATAGAACGCCTGCTGCAGCTGCTGCGCCCACACCATCATGAACGAGATGAACAACACACCGCCGACGCCCCGTTGGCGGACGATCGTCCCGACGAGCCGGTGCGCGGTGGCAAACGACACATGCCGCGAGGCTGGCGGGACGAAGCGCATCGACACGGTCGCCCAAAACGACGGCACCATCAAGATCCACACCAACGCGAACGCGGCGCGATAGCCGACGTGGCCGGCGACGTACCCGCCGAGCACGGGGCCGACCACGGCCCCAGCAGAGTTCCACAGCGAATAGTAGCCGTAGTTCCGGACCCGGGTGGCCGGCGTGCTCGCCGCGGCGACGATCGCCTGGGGCGCGATTGCAAACCCGATGTTGCCAACGGACATAAGCGTGTACGCGACGGCCACCGCCCACACCGGGTGCAGCGTCGCCAGCACCACTCCGGCCAGCCCGAACAGCAGGACGGAGGCCTGTGCGACGAGCACGGGGCCGCGCTGGTCCGCGAGGGCGCCGGCGTGGAGCGAGACGAGGAGCGGCAGAATCCCGGAGCACCCGATGATGACGCCGACCACGTTGATGGAGGCGCCCTGCGAGATGAGGTACAGGGGGATAAACGGCGCCGCGGCGTACCACGCAGCGTTCGACAGGATCTGCAGCGCGTTGTTGGAACGCAGAAGCGATTGCGGGTCCGTGACCGTCGTCCCGGCGTCGCGGCCGGGGCGCACCACCTCCGCGTCTGGTGTTCCCAACTCGGCCCTCGGGCCTCCCCCGCGATCGACGTGCCCAACCCCATATCGCCTTTCTTCGGCGTCACCCGCGGCACCTTGCCGGAGGCAGCGACCGTGCGGAGACAAGGATCGCGCAACGACGTCGGAAAACACGGCGGTCTCGCCCGACTACGCGGGCGTGGTGCACCTCCGAAAACGACGCAGGGTCGGGCGACGGCCCGGCCCTGCGTGAGATGCCCGTTCGACGGACGTGCCGGCGCCCTAGCCTTCGGGCGGTTGCGCCGTGAACTGCAGCTCGATCTGCGCCTGGTTCTCGGCCTTCAGCACGCCGAGGATCGACGGCGGGTCGAATCCGAAGTCGGTCATCAAAATCGACGTTTGCACGCTGCCGGTAAGTGTGTGTCCCGTGAGCTTGACCGTGCCCGTGAACGTCTCCGGCTTGGTCACGTCGCGCACGCGGAGGGTGCCCAGAATCTGCACGGGGACCTCCTGCCCCTCCGTGTACGACGCGGGCAGGCCGCGGATCGCCGCGGGTGTGAACACGGCGGTCGGGTACTTGGAGGATTCCAACCACTCGCTCCGGATCGCCTCGTCGCGCCGGCCCCTGTCCGATTGGAAGGTGCTGATGTCTACCGTGATCGCCCCGATGCGACTGTTCGACGGGTGCGCGCGGTCGACGTAGACGTCGCCGCGGACCGCGTGCGTCGTGCCGACGGCCAGGTTGACACGGTTCCCGGTGACGAACGTCTCGCCGACGCGGTACGTCACGGTGGACGAAGGTTGCACAATCGTGAGCCGCTCAATGCCGGCTGGAGTCGCCCCAGCCGGTGCCGTCGCCGCTGACGTAGGGAGCACGCCCGACGCGCCACCGAGCCACGCCGTCACGACAAGCGCCGCGGCCCCCGCCGCCGCGATCCGGCCGACGGCCGCGCTCCGGCGGCACCGTCCATCACCATCTCTCAACATGACCAGCATGCCCTCCTTTGAAGCCCCGCCGCGGAAGACCTACGCGCGTGGCCGTGCGCTCCACCGTAGCGGGCCGGTGTCACGGTCCTATGAATGGACGTCACCGTGCATCGCGCGGACGTCTTCGCGGTCTGTGCCGCAGGGTGTCACCCTATTCTCCCCAGCGGCAGGGCGTGTATCTCGTGGGACGACGGTGCCGGACACACGCCCGCCGCCCCGCACATGGAGTAGCGAGGGAATGCGCACGTTTGTTCCCGAACCCCGGCGCGACGTGTCCCGCGCAAGGGACGACGAACCTGGACCATCAAATTGCGCCCTGGTCTCGTGTTCGTCGTCGCGCCGCGATCGATGACGACACACCCCCGCCAGCCCGGGGAGACCCGGACGGAGCGGTCCGCGCACCGGCCGGCGTAGGACGGGAACTCCCCTTGGCCCGGAGATGATCACGGCAGCGGGGGCAACGCGCCGAACCGCGTCCGTCGGAGTCCCCCCAACACCGGATCGGTAGTGCCCGCGACGACCGAGCCGCCCGCGGCCCGACACGCCGCGCCCGCGCGGGCTCGACCCGGCGGCCGGACACGCATCGCGCCGGCACGCCGGCGTCTTGTGTGGCTCCACTTGGGGCGACGCGACCAGCGAGACCGCGCACGCATCCTCGACAAGGAGTTTCGCAACGGGGGGAGAATGGCCGGACAAACGCAACCTCGCGCTGCGACCACGGAGGGAAGCCGCCCTGCGCGTTTGAAACCGCGGCGTCAATCGGAGAGGAGAGCTGCGCATGCGGACCAGACCGGCTCTGCGTACCGCCGTCCTGCTCGCCCTGGCTTCGATCCTGACACTGAGTGTGTCGACGTTCGCCACAGCCGCCGGCTCGCAGACCGAGATCAAGTGGATGGAGTGGTGGGTCAACGAGTGGGGCCCCGACAACTTCAACCGGCTGATCGACAACTTCCAAAAGGCCAACCCCGACATCAAGGTCACCGTCGTCGACACGCCCTACCCGCAGATGTCGGGCAAGTTGAACGCCGCCGCGGCCGCGGGCGAGAACTACGACGTGTTCGGCACCGAGGGCAGCTGGCTCCCGGGCCTGAAGAAGCTCGGGTACGTGGAAAACCTGGATCCGTGGCTCGCGAAGAGCAAAGCGTTCGCCGACACGCTGCTGCCGACGACGCTGCGCAAGATCAACGGCGACACGCTCTCGTTTTGCCTGTACCTGATCCCGTATCAGTTTGCCTACAACGTGGACCAGTTCGCGGCGGCCGGGCTGAAGCCCCCGACCAACTGGAACGAGTTCATCGACGTCGAGAAGAAGCTGCACAACCAAAGCGCCGGCAAGTACGGCATGAGCATGCCGCTGTCCGACGGCGGCTTCGCGATGACGCGCTACTTCGGCTTCCGCCTGGCGCAGGAGGGCGGGCAGCTCCTCGACACGACGACGGGCAAGGTGACCTTCAACTCCCCCGCGGGCGTCGCGGCGATGACCTGGTGGAAGGACTTCTACCAGATGGGGCTCACCGTGCCGGGATCCTTCGGCGAGGACCAGGCGCGCATGCTGGAGTACATCGCGAGCGGCCAGGTCGCGAGCATCATCGACGGCCCGTTCATCTGGTCCAAGTCCAAGCAGATCGATCCCAAGATCAAGCTGGCGTACGCGCCGGCGTGGCGCGCCAAGACCGGCGGCTACCTGTGGAGCTGCAGCGGCGTCGGCATGAGCGCCAAATCTCCGAACAAGGAAGCGGCGTGGAAGTTCTTGCAGTACCTCTACTCCCCGGAGACGGCGGTCGCCATGACCAAGACGATCAGCCTGCCGTGGGCGACCCGCGCGGCGATGAACTCCCTCAACGGGAGCACGGATCCGATGCTCAGATACGTCCCGCAGTTTGCGAACCAGGATGCCAAGGCGAACATCGTGCTGCCGGCGCTTCCCAACACCGGCACCCTGTTTGACCTGTTCAAGACCACGTTCCAGGACGCCGTCAGCGGCAAGAAGCCGGTGAAACAGGCGCTGGACGAAGCGGCCGCCGCCTGGCAGACGTCGATCGACCAGTCCAAGTAGCAGGGACCCGAGTGCAGAGGTGACGTCGCGACGGGTGGCACCGGATGGCGAATGCCCCGTCCGTGGCACGAGCGGTCGCGCCGGCCCGACCGGCGGCGGGCACGTCCGTCGCCGGCGCGCGCCGGCGCCTGCCGCGCTACGTCACGGGGTACCTGTTCGTGGCGCCGGTCGTACTGTACCTGGTCGTCACCGCGATCTACCCGATCCTGACCGTCATCGCGATGGGGCTCCAAGATGTCACCGCGGGGCGCTGGCACTTCGTCGCCGCCGCCCACTACGGCTTCGTGCTGCACGATCCGATCTTCTGGAACGCCGTCGGGAACACGTGCATCTTCACCGTGGCGTCCGTGGTGCTGCAGCTCTCGTTCGGGCTGGCGTTCGCGCTGCTGCTGCACGAAGCCTGGTTCAGCCGCGCGGTGCGCAACACGATGCGGGGCGCGCTCATCCTCCCGTGGGTCTTTTCCACCGCGGCGGCGGCGCTGATGTGGTCGCTGCTGTACGACCCGTACGGCCTGTTCAACTATCTCGCGGTCGGCGTGCTGCACTGGGCGCGCCCGGTCGAGTTCCTCGGCGACCCCAGGATCGCGCTCGGCTCGATCATCGCCGTCAACACGTGGAAGAGCTATCCGTTCTACATGATCGCGCTGCTCGGCGCCCTCCAGACGATCCCGATGGAGCTGTACGACGCCGCGAAGGTGGACGGCGCGGGCCCGTGGCAGCGGTTTCGTTCCGTCACGCTCCCCCAGCTGCGGGGAGTGCTCGTCGCGCTCTCGACGGTCGATCTGATCACCACGTTCGGGCACGTCGACCTGGTCAACATGCTGACGCAGGGCGGGCCGGGCCGCGCGACCGAGACCGTCGCGTTCTACGTGTACCGCACGGCCCTGCTGGACGGCAATCTCGCGAAGGGCGCCGCGACGAGCACGATCATGCTCGTGCTGCTCACGCTGATGACGCAGGCCTATCTGCGCGTCCTGGCGCGGCGGGGGGAACAGTCATGGTAGTCGCCCCGGCCGTGTTCCGCCGCCGGGCCCGCGCGGTCTCCCACCAGGCGTGGCTCGTCGGGCTGACGCTGCTGTCGGCGGTGTTCATCCTCGTCCCGGTGGCGTGGATGGTGAGCGCGAGCGTGCGGCCGATCCGGGAAGTGCTGACGTATCCGCCGGTGCTGGTGCCGAAGACGGTCACGTTCGAGTACTTCGCGCGCATTCTCGGGAACCCAAAGTACCAGCACTTCTTCGTGAACAGCATCGCGATGTCGCTCGGCGCGCTGATGCTGTCGCTCACGCTCGGCTCGTTCGCAGCGTACGGGTTCTCCCGGTTCAAGCTGCCCGGGGGGCAGGTGATGCTGATGGGTATCCTGAGCCTGCTGATGCTGCCCCGGGTCACCCTGATCGTGCCGTATTTCCGTCTCGCACACGTCGTCGGACTCTACGATACGCTCCCCGGCCTGATCGTCGCGAACACGGCGTTTCTCCTCCCCGTCACCACCTGGCTCGTAAAGGGATACCTCGACTCGATCCCGCACGAGCTCGACGAGGCCGCGATGGTGGACGGATGCACGCGCATGCAGACGCTCCGCAAGGTGGTCGCGCCGCTCGCGGTCCCCGGGCTCGTCGGCGTTGCCGCGTTCGTCTTTATCGCGGCGTGGAACGAGTACCTGCTCGCCGTGGTCCTCACCGAGACCTCGCGCTCGCAGACGCTCACGGTGGGCCTCGCGTCGTTCTTTGGCCAGTACGTGCGCGACTGGAACGGCATCATGGCGCTGTCCACGCTCGCCAGCCTGCCGCTCGTCGTCATCTTCGTGTTCCTCCAGAGGTGGGTCGTTCAGGGGATCGGCAGCGGCGCGATCAAGTAGGAGGGGAACGCATGCGGATCGGGATCGCCGGCATCAGTCACGAAGCGTTGACATTTTCGCCGGTGCCTCAGACGATGGAGGACTTTCGCGTACTGCGGGGCCCCGAGGTGCTCGGATATCGCGGGCTCGCGGACGCCGTGCGAACGCTGGAGTTCGAGCCGGTGCCGATCCTCGTGGCGGCGGCGCGCTGTCCCTCCGGCGTCGTGGAAGAACGGACGTACCTGCAACTCCGCAATGAGATGCTCGACCGCCTCCGGGACGCCGGCCCGCTCGACGGGATCTGCCTGGTGCTGCACGGGGCGATGCTCGTGGAAAACATCTGGAGCGGAGAGACCGACCAGGTGCGGATGATCCGGGCGGCGGTGGGCCGCGAGATGCCGCTGGCCGTCCGGCTCGACCCTCACGCGAACCTCACCGAGGAGTTCGCGAACAAGACGGACACGTGGGCCTGCTTCCGGACGGCGCCGCATCGAGACCAGGCCGAGACGCTGCTGCGCACGCTGACGCTCCTGGCCAAGTGCGTCCGCTCGCGTCTCCGGCCGCGTCCGGTGTTCATCCGCATCCCGTTGCTGCTGCCCGGCGAGCGCTCCACGACGGGCGTGGAGCCGATGCGGTCCCTGCTGGAGATGGCGCGGGAGATCGAGCGGATGCCCGGCATCTTGAACGCCGAGGTGCTGATCGGATTCGGGTGGGCCGACACCTGGCACGCCGGCTCCAACGTCGTGGTCGTCGCCGAGGACGAGGCCCACCTGCCGGAGGCCCGGCGCCAGGCGCGGCGGCTGGCGCAGGCGATGTGGGACCAGCGCGAGCGCTTCACGTTCGACCAGGAGATCGCGAACTCCGCCGACGACGCGATCGATACGGCGCTGCGCGCGCCGGAACAAACCGTGTTCATCACCGACTCCGGGGACAACCCGACGGCGGGCGCGCCCGGCGACGCGACGCACTTCCTGGCGCGGCTGCTCGCGAAGAAGGTGCCCGACGCGGTCGTGGCCGGCATCCCGGATCCCGCGGCCGCACGGGCGTGCTTCGAGGCGGGCGTTGGCGGGCAGACGACGATCACGGTGGGCGGCAAGCTCGATTCGGTCCGCGGCGGTCCGGTGACGCTGACGGGCACGGTCGAGCACCTCCACCGCGCCGCGGCACCGGCGGACGCGAGCCTGGCGACGTTCCGCGCGAACGGCATCCGCGTGATCATCTCCGACCACCGCTACACCTATCACGATCCGGACGACTTCCGGAAGGCCGGCATCGATCCACTGCGGCACCGGATGATCATCGTGAAGCTCGGCTATCTCATGGCCCCGCTCCGCGAGATCGCGCCCAGGGAGATTCTCGCGCTCACGCCCGGATACGCGGACATGGACTTCACCCGGCTGCCGTACCGGCAGGTCACGCGACCGATCTACCCGCTGGATACGGCGTTCACGTGGCATCCGATCATCACGAACGTCGCCGGATACGATGAGGACCAGCGGTGATCGCATCGGGACCGTGGAGGGGGGCGTGATGGCGGACGAGGTCCGGTTCGAACTGATGCGGCCGCCCCAGATCGTCGAGGCCCGACGGAAGTGCCCGGTCGCCTACCTCGCGGTGGGCCCCCTGGAGTGGCACGGGCCCCATCTGCCGATGGGCACGGACGCGATGGCTGCGCACCGCGTCGCCGTGGAGGTCGCCCGGCGCGTCGGGGGAGTGGTCCTCCCCGCCTACCACCTCGGCACCGAGACCGTGCGCGTCCCGGACGGACCGCAGGGCCTGCGGCCGCTCGGCTTCGAGGGGCACGAGCGGATCGTCGGCATGGATTTCCCAGGAAACCCCGTTAAGAGCCTGTATATCGAGGAGGGCACCTTTGCGGTCATCATCCGGGAGATCGTCCGTCTCCTGAAGCAGGACGACTACCGCCTGATCGTGATCGTCAACGGACACGGCGCCCCCAATCACCAGCGGGCGCTGCGCCGCGTGGCCGCGGAGGAAAACGACCCTCCGCGCGTGCACGTCCTGTTCGAACGGGCCGGGAGCGGGCCGGCCCACCCGTCGCACGACCCGGGGCACGCAGGGCGGGGCGAGACCGCGTTCATGATGGTGGAGGCCCCCGGGAGCGTCGACCTCGGGGCGCTCCCGCCGATCGACACGCCGCTGCGGTACCCCGACTACGGCATCGTGAATGGGGCCGCGTTCGACGGACGCCCGACGCCCGACTTCACGGTGCCCCGCGAAGCGGATCCGCGATCGGCCACCCGCGAAGAGGGGGTGGCCGCGCTCGAGCGCAACGTCGAGCGGCTGGCGGCGCAAATGCGCAAGTACATCGCCGCGTACGTGACCTAGTCGGCCCGGTCGCGGCACCTCAAACGTACGGTTCGTATGCCGGCGCCGATCGGCTGGGCGCCTGCGAGACGGGTGGCCGCTCGTTCACGCCCTCAGGCGGGGGTCGAGCACGTCCCGGAGTCCGTCGCCGAGCGCGTTGATGGAGAGCACCGTCACCATGATCGCGAGTCCCGGGAACGTCATCAACCACCACGCCTGGATGAGCCAGTTGCGCCCCGCGTTGAGCAGCGCGCCCCACTCCGGCTGCGGTGGTTGGGCGCCAAGCCCGAGGAAACTCAACGACGCCGCCGTCAGAATCGCTCCCGCCATGTTCAGGGTCGAGAGCACGACGATCGGAGCCGTGACATTGGGCAGCAGATACCGGGTGAGGATCGTCCGCGGCGGCACGCCGACGGCCCGTGCGCCTTCCACATAGAGGGTCGCCCTCGCCTGCAGAACCGCGCCCCGGATCACGCGGGCGTACGCGGGGATCCCGTTGATTCCCACCGCGATCATGGCGTTCGTCAACCCGGGCCCCAGGATCGCGACGATGGCGAGCGCCAAGAGGATGCCGGGAAACGCCAGCATCAGGTCCACGAGACGCATCAGCACCAAGTCCACGGTCCCGCTGTAGTACCCCGAGACAAGCCCGACCAGCACGCCGATCCCGCACGCGATCCCCACGGCCACGACTCCCACCCCGAGAGACAGGTGCGCCCCCTGAACGACCCGCGCGAACATGTCTCTTCCGAACTCGTTGGTGCCGAACCAATGCAGCGGCGAAGGTGGGCGCAGCGCGTCTTGCGGCTTCATGAGGTAGAGATCCGTGTGGCCGAGCACGGGCGCCGCCACCGCCACAACGACGAGCCCAAGAAACACGAGCCCGCCCACGAGGGTGTGCCGGCTCCGCCGGAGCCGGTTCCACAGGAACGCCAGTCGGGACGCCGCGGAGGACACGCCGCCTACTCGAATCGGACGCGCGGGTCGAGCACGGCGTACGAGAGGTCCACCGCGAAGTTCACGACCACGTACAGCACCGCGACGAACAACACCGCCCCCTGCACGACCGGGAAGTCTTTGTTCAGGATGGAGTTCACAATGAGCCGCCCGAGTCCGATGCGCGAGAAGACCGTCTCCACCGCAAACGCACCGGCCAGTAGTCGGCCCGCTTCCAACCCGAAGAATGTGACGACCGGGATCAGCGCGTTGCGGAGCGCGTGCCGGATCACCACCGTCCGCTCCACGATGCCCTTGGCCCTCGCCGTGCGGACGTAGTCCTCCCCGAGAACCTCCAAGAGGCTGCTACGCACCAGCCGAGCGATGCTTGCCAAGGGGGCGAACGACAGGGCAACGGCCGGCAGCACCAACCTGTTCAGGCCGCCCTGGCCCACCGCCGGGAACCACCGGAGTTGGAGTGAGAACGCGACGATGAGGAGCGCCCCCAGCCAAAAACTGGGCATGGAGACGCCCACCAACGACACGAACATCGCGATACTGTCGCCCCACCGATTCCGATGCACGGCGGCGAGTATCCCAAGCGGGACTCCGCACGCGATCGCCAACGCCAGCGCGGCCGCGGCGAGTTGAATGGTATTGCCGGCGTTCTGCACGAGCAGGCCGAGCACCGGTTGGTTGAATCGGATCGACTTTCCCCAATCCCCATGGAGCAGGCGCACAGTGTATCGAACGAACTGCACCGGGAGCGGGTCGGTGAGTCCGAGTTCGTGGCGCAGCGCATTCATCGCTTCAGGAGACGCCACCCCGCCTTCGCCCACGAGCAGCATCACCGGGTCCCCGGGCACCAAGTGGAGCATCAAGAACACGAACGCGGCGGTGCCAACGAGCACGGGCACCGTCGAGAGCACCCGTCTCGCCACATACGAACTCATCTCGCACGGTCGCCCGACTCACTGTGTGATGTACGCATCGTACAGCAGCGGATACCCCACGGGATCAAACTTGACCCCCTGCAGACTGCGCCGCGCCCCGAGGATGTTGTTCTCGTAGAACAGTGTCAGGGCGAGCGCGTCATCCATCACCTTCCGCTGGATCTGTCGATACAGGACGAGCCGCTTGCCCATGTCGATCGTCTGACTGGCCTGCAGCAGCATCTGGTCCATCTGGGGATTGTTATAGTGCGACCAGTTGAACGGGATGTTGGTCGAATAGTAGAGTGTCCGAAGCATGTCGGGCTCCGGCCAGTCGAAGAACGCGATCATCAAGTTCTGGTCTCCACGGTTCAGACCTTCGTACCACGCCGCGCGTGCAAGCGCGCGAATCTCGACGTCGATGCCCACTTGACGAAGCTGCGACTGGACATACTCCGCCGTCGGTTCGGACCCAATGTTCGGAATGATGAAGAGGCTGACGCGCAGCGGCTGTCCGTCTTTTGCGCGCACCCCGCCGGGGCCAGCGCGCCAGCCGGCCTCGTCCAGAATCTGGCGCGCCTTCGCGGGATCGTACGAGTAGACGGTCTCGAGGCTCTTGTCGTAGCTCGCCATGAGGGGAGAGACTGGCGAGCGTCCGGCAACGTGTTGACCAAAGAAGAGCGTCTTCACCATGGTGACCGTGTCCACGCCGTAGAGGATCGCGCGGCGGACTCGCACGTCGTTGGTTGGAGCCCGCTGCGTGTTCAGCAGCATGACGCGACCAGACCCCATGAACATGCGCTTCAGCAGATACAGATCGGAGAGGCTCTGGACCTGCGCGACCGCCTGCTCGGGCACCGGCTCGATGAGGTTCGTCTCCCCGTTCTGAAGGGTGGCCAACCGTGTGGAATCCTCAGGGATCGTCCGGACGATCAAGCGTTCCACGTAGGCGGGGCCGGAGTGGTTGACGCCGGCCGACGGGGCCCACGCGTAGTCGGGGTTTCGCACCAAGGTGATATGATCCTGGGCAACCATCTCGACAAACTTGAACGGTCCCGTGCCGACCGGATGCTGCGGGTAGTTGGCCCCCCAGCTCTTGACCGCTGTCGGCGAGACGATACCGAGCCACGGCTGGCTGAGTGCGTTGATGAACGGCGAGTACGGCTCCTTGAGGTGCACGCGAATGGTGTAGGGATCAACGACCTCGCTCGACGCGTACGGCCC